>JAIXRX010000050.1 GCA_027485005.1 Alphaproteobacteria bacterium | reverse complement strand
CGGTGACGCTGAAAGCAGCAAAGCCGTTTTTTTGGCAAAAGGCTGAGGACGCACAATCGAAAGCCAGTCGATGATATTTTTAAGTGCCGCAGGCATCGACCAATTATATTCTGGTGATGAGATGATGATGCCATCCGCTGCTTCGAGTTTTTCGAGTAGTGCTAGAACTCCCGCAGGCAGCGCTTCACGCGCAGGGAAACTATCGTCATACAAAGGTAGATCCACCGCGCTTGCTGGCAAAAGCTCAACCTCTGCCCCTGCCTGTTTGGCAAGCTCTGAAGCATGTTTTAGCAGCGCATAATTATGCGAACCTTCACGGCGAGTGGCACATAATGCAAGAAGTTTGGTAGCCATCGATACTTCCTTATGCAGCGTCTGCTTGTTGTTTTACCCATGCACTAAACTGCGCAAATGCCGCGGCACGGTGGCTCATGGCTTGCTTTTGCGCGCTTGGCATTTGGGCAAATGTTTGCGTATGGCCGTTTGGCACAAAAATCGGGTCATAGCCAAAACCAGCATCGCCACGCGCAGGGAATGTGAGCGTGCCATGGGCTTTGCCTTCAAACACATGCTCCTCCCCGTCTGCACTGGCAAGTGCAATCACGCAGATAAAATAGGCAGCAGTGCCTTCTGGTGTTTCGCCTTTGGCTGTTAGCTCATCCACAATGCGCTGGCTGGCCATGGCAAAATCTTTGTTTGGCCCTGCCCACCGCGCGGAGTAAATGCCGGGTGCGCCGTCAAGCGCTGGCACGACTAATCCAGAGTCATCCGCCAAGGCCCATGCGCCTGTGGCGCTGGCAGCAGCATGCGCTTTAAGAAGTGCATTTTCTATAAAAGTGCTGCCCGTTTCTTCAGGTTCTGGAAGGCCTAAGCTACCCGCCGATTCAATGGCAAGCGGAAGGTCGGCCAGCATGGCCTGCAGCTCACGCAATTTTCCAGTATTGTGGCTGGCCAGAATAAGACGGCTAAACGGCAATGGCATCTGCTGGCAATCCTAACGCTTCATTTTGTGCTTTTTGCAATTGGGCAATGCCTTTTTGCGCAAGTGATAACATGGCTTGAAATTCTTCCACTGAGAAGGCTTCTTGTTCTGCCGTGCCCTGAATTTCAACAAGCTTGCCTGCCCCTGTCATCACAAAATTAGAATCCACCTCGGCACTGCTATCTTCATCATAATCCAAATCCAGCACCGCAACGCCTTTGACGATACCGCAAGACACCGCCGCCACTTGTTCACGAATCGGCATGGCCGGAATGATTTTTTCCTGATGCAATTTTTTAAGCGCTAAATACAGCGCCACATATCCGCCTGTAATCGCCGCAGTGCGCGTGCCGCCATCGGCTTCAATCACGTCGCAATCCACCGTAATCTGGCGCTCGCCCAGCAAAGAAAGATTCACCACACTGCGTAGTGAGCGGCCAATCAGGCGCTGAATTTCTTGAGTGCGCCCTGATTGTTTGCCTTTGGCGGCTTCACGCGGCATGCGGCTGTGGGTAGAGCGAGGCAACATGCCATATTCCGCCGTGACCCAGCCCTTGCCCGTATTGCGCAAGAAAGGTGGCACGCCCGCGTCCACACTCGCGGTGCAGCGCACCTGCGTATTGCCAAATTTAATCAGGCACGAACCTTCCGCATAGCGGCTAATGTTGGGCTGCACGGAAACTTCGCGCATTTGGTGAGGCAAACGGCCAGATGGACGCATCAAAAACTCCTAAAAATAAAACATCATCTGAAGGCTTTGTATGGTGATTTTTTGCAAACAGCAACCATGTAAACCCATCTTTTTTCGCATAGGGGCTTGAAATGGTGGGGTGATGGCTTATATCAAGAACCAGATAACTTATGTGAGGACGTTATGAACGCTCAGCCAGAAATGGAAGAAAATCAAGCCCCTGAAGGCGTTGAAACCCCAATCGAAGAAATAGCGGCCGCGGAAGGCCCAAGCCTTGAGCAAGAAAACCTGTTGCTGAAAGACCAACTATTGCGCGCCATGGCGGAAACCGAAAATGTGCGCAAACGTGCGCAACGCGAAGTGGAAGATGCAAATAAATATGCGGTCACCAGCTTTGCGCGTGACATGGTGAATGTGATGGAAAATCTGCACCGCGCGACCCAATCTATCCCTGCCAGTGCACGTGAATCAGAAGGCGTGAAAGCTGTGGTCGAAGGCGTGGATTTGACCTTGCGTGAATTGGAACAGATTTTCAACCGCTTCCATATTAAACGCTTGATGCCACAAGGTGAAAAATTTGACCACAACCAACACCAAGCCGTTGCGCAAATTGAATCAGCGGATGTACCAGAAGGCCATGTGGCGCAAGTGCTGCAAGCCGGTTATGTGCTGCATGAACGTTTGTTGCGCCCCGCGATTGTTGCTGTGAGCAAAGGGGTAAACGGTGCGCCTGTGTCTCCCCAACTCGACACTCAAGCATAAATCAACGAAAATTGTGGATAGATACGAAAACGGATTTGGCATTCCCCCCTCGACTGTTATAGTGCAGGCCATATAAAAAAACGTGAGGG
>JAIXRX010000111.1 GCA_027485005.1 Alphaproteobacteria bacterium | reverse complement strand
TGAATAAAAACGTCCATACGTTTTTGTTCATTGGCAGGAATGTAGTCTTCTAGATTAAGTTCGCCGTCTGCGGTGCCACGAGGCACGATACCAGCAACTTTTGCAGGAAGATCCGAGGTGTCGAATTGTTCAATGGTACGCAAACCAGACTTACCGGCCAGCAAGCGCTCCCATGTTTTTTCGACACCATTAGCTAAGGGTGTTACCATCCCTAGACCAGTTACCACAATACGACGATTGTTCATGTCAATAATCGATAGCTATAAGCTAAGCGCGAGCTTAACTATGAGTTCGCTTGGATGTAATCGATAGCGCTTTGAACGGTCTGAATTTTTTCTGCCGCTTCATCAGGAATCTCGCAACCAAATTCTTCTTCAAAGGCCATTACTAGTTCAACAGTATCCAAGCTATCTGCACCTAAATCATCGATAAAGCTAGCAGAAGAAACAACTTTAGCTTCTTCAACGCCCAAATGTTCTACAACGATTTTTTTAACGCGGGTTTCAATATCGCTCATGATTTTTTCTCCAAAGTTCAGGTTCAAAGTTTACGCGGTTGACGAGCAGACAATCGCACGAATTTGAGGGCGGTTTAGCACATGGTTTTTGCTTTGACTAGCTAAAACAAACATTCACTTCAACATACAACTATCTGTTTAACATAAAAATTATTTGTCTTTGTGTTTTTCTTCAAGGGCATGAATGCGTTCTTCCACAAAGTAGCGCATATAATTTAATTCACCAGCTGGAATTTCTTCTGCATTTTGCTGCACGGTTTCAATAATTTTTCCTGCCGATTCCATCTCGCCTAAATCCTCATAGATAAAGGCGGCCATCTGGCGTGCCCAAAACGGAATATCTTGCATATCAGCCATAGGCTTTGCAATTTTTGCAGCCAAGGGTTTATCTAATAAAATATGGCTGGCAAGGTAGGCAGATTGGGCAACCCACCAATATTTTTTCTTTTCTTGGCCCTGCGCATGGGCGCGTAAATAATCGACCAGATAATAAATGTCTGGCTTGTATTGTGTTTGGGCAAAATAATAGCTGGTAAGGGTGGGAATAAAATCAGAGCTTTTATCTAATTGATCCGCCAGTGCCAACCAGTGAAAGAGTTTGCTGTAATCATATTTATAAAGCGGCGTGAAGCGACCAAATGTGTCGCCAAAATTTTGTAAATTAATTGCGACCACGCGGAACGCTGCTTGGTCGTCACCAAAAGAAAGGGCGCGGATCGCCGCTTTGCCTGGCACATCAGGAATAACCTGCATAATTGGACGAATTTCATGGGTACGCCACCAGAAAGCGCCCTGGGCGCTGACAAAGATCACCAACAATAAAGTCAGTAGATGTAAGGGGCGGCGGTAAAAAAAGTCGCGCATGTGAGGGCCTAAAATTGTTTGCGCTGAAAATCAAAGGCGGCCATGACTAAAAGCAACGGCAAGAACACGACCATCTGCGTAAGAGAAAGTATAAAAGGCTCCCAACTTTTGACACCATAAATAATCCATTCCGTTTGACCAAAAAAATCAAGCCGTGGGAAAATGGTCGAAACGGCTTTGAGTGACCATGTTAGCAATGTATTCCATTCGTCTTTGTTCACTAATGTTGAATCGGCGGTTGCTACAAAAAATCCCATCATGCGTGAGACCACATAAAAACCTAAAGACGCCATGACGCTGGTTACGCCGCTTTTAAGGGTGAGACTGGCAAAGAGTGCCAAACCAACGACCAACAAGGACTCGCACAAGACTGACACTGCCCACACGACAAAACCTTCGACGTTTACATTGACCAGTATCGGTAGCCAGCCACCGTCAGCAGGACGTGAATATTGTAAAAAGGCGAGTACCCCCAAACTTGGCAGCACCAGCAGGAGTGCCACTAAACTAAAGCCCAGCCAGTAAGAAAGAAGCAGATGCAGGCGTGTCATCGGGCGAGAAAGAAACACGTCAATTTCTTTGCTGTCGAAGGCATGGCGCACATGAAAACAAATAAAAATCATCAATCCAACCATTAAAATAATGCGCGCGGAAGCTGCTGCAAAAGCCATCTTCATCTGTGTATTTTCAACTAAAGCGGTGCTTCCCAACACGCTGGAAACATAGGCAGCGAAAACTACGCCAATCATCAAACCTAAGAAAAGACGGTCCCGCAAGGCAGTGAGAAGAACATAGCGAATGGTCGTATGCATAATAAATCCATAAACGGTTAAAATTCTAGCGGACGAGGGTCGTTTGACACTTTATTGTAAAGAGTCTTGTCGGCGTTATCAGCATTACCCTCGCTGCCAACAATGGTGGCGCGAATGAATATCACGAGTTCTTTTTTGGTCGATTTCTTGGCAACAGATTTAAAGAGGTTGCCCAATACTGGAATCTCGCTGGCGCCTGGTAAACCTGCATCTTTATTGTCCACAACTTCTTCCATCAAGCCACCAATCACCATCACCTGTCCACTTTTTACTTTAAGAATGGAATCCAGCTCGCGTACTTCCACCACAGGGACCTCGTTGGTAATCCCAGCGAGACTGCCGGTGCTTTGGGAGGCAAGGAACGCCACCGCAGGATCAGACTGTCCACGTACATAACGCGATAAAGTAGGACGAACATTGAGAGTTATCTCGCTGGTTTCACGATTAATGGTCGGTTGAATGGAAAGAATAATCCCAATTGGAACTGTCTTTGCTTCGCTTTCTACTGTGTAGAAAGTGGACGGGGAATTATTCGTTGTCCCCAGTGCTGCATTTTGCTCTCGCTCGATTCTTAAGTCAAAGTAAACACGGTTTTCGGCAAAGGTGAGCACAGCTTGTTGATTGTTCATGGCATGCAAGCGAGGGCTTGAAAGGGTTTTAACAGTGCCAAATTCTTCACTTAATTTTACGAGATCATTTAAATCCATGCCAGGCAATTTGAAAGTAGCGACATTTGAATTGTCAAAGCTACCAGGGAAAGCAATATTGGCGCCACCTTTTTCTACGCCCCCCACATTGCGCCGCAATACATCCCATTGTACGCCACTATTATATGCTTCATTAAGGAAAACTTCTAAGATTTTTGCCTCAATCAAAACTTGTGCTGAAGAGTTTTCGCGCATTTTATCAATAAAAACTTCAACTAAATGTTGCTGCTTATCATTGCCTGAAACAGTAAGCATGCCAGCTTGTCGGTTAATGATATAAAAGGCATCAACCACCGTAAAGCTACGCCCTCGCGCGGCAATGCCACCACCACCTGCTCCAGCGGCTGCTGCGCCACTAGCGCCTGCTGCACCCGCCGCGCCACCAGCGCCCGCTGCTCCGCCAATTCCTGCTGCGCCACCGGCACCTCCTGCACCACCAGCAGTAGCTGCTGGTGACTGAGGGTTAACACCAACAGCAGATGGAGCTTGTTCGCTATTTCCTTGAGTATTGACAATATCAGCAGTGGTTGCCACTTGGGACATGCGTCCCGTAGGGGCATAGTTTAAAATTTCTTGAATGCCACCTTCCAAACCAGACCAGAAATCGCTTTCTGCTTTTGAACTGATAGATGACGTTGATCCTGTGTTTAGTCCGCTGCCACCTCCTTCACCACCACCTGCCGACAGTACGTTGGTGCTGATGCTCACGGAACTTTCGCTGCTGCGCGACATATTTAGGAAATCAAGAGGATAGTTCTTGATATAAGGTAAATCGCGCTCAATACGTAGCACGCCATTTTTCATACTGTAGCGCAGGCTTGCCAGATCAGCAATCCGAGCAATTACTTCGTTAAAAGGTTTGTTTTTAGCGGTAAAGGAAATCCCGCCCGTAACCCCCGCATCCAATTCTACATCTACGTCCGCCAGCCGAGAAAGTTCTATCAGAACATCTTTAAGTGGTACATCATCGGTCACCGCAATCGACACCAATTTGCTATGGGCAATTTTGGGAGGGCGAGGAATCGCTAGAATTTGTGAGAGAGTAGGGATGGGTGGAGCATTCTTTTCGATGCTGGTTTTAAGCTCTTTGTCAGCCGCTACATCTTTTTTATCGCTCAATTTTTGGCCGTGCATATTGCGATAATCATCACGCGTTAAGCCAGATTTAGGGTCATGAATATCTTTGTCTACATCCAGTGGATTAAATTTGCCTGTGCAGGAAGTGAGGCACAAAAAGGCAGCCATCGCGAGACTCACGCCTCTCGACCACTTATTATCATTTCGTACTAATGGTTTAAAGGTAATACCCATAGGGTGCCTTGCCCATCTCCCCTACTACATGTTGTTACGAAATAATCTAAATCTTGCTTCATCCACAGGCAAGCTAAATCGCACATGTGAAAATGAAAACAACAGCCTATCTCAATAAATAGATGGCTTATCCACAGTCTTTTCCCATAGTGTTGTGGAAATTAGGCCACGCTTGATTTGACTTGGCAAATAGCGTTTGCCGCCGCCAGTGTATTTTCTAGCAAACATGCGATTGTCATTGGCCCAACGCCGCCCGGTACAGGAGTGATAGCGCCAGCTACTTTTTCGGCTTCTGCAAAATCCACATCGCCATAAAGTTTAGCGCTGCCGTCGTCTTTCATCACGCGGTTAATACCAACATCGATCACTGTTGCGCCTTGTTTAATCCATGCGGCTGGCACAAAATTTGGTTTGCCAATTGCTGCCACCACAATGTCGGCGCTTTTCACAATGTCTGACAGATTTTGCGTGCGCGAATGCGCGATGGTAAC
>JAIXRX010000106.1 GCA_027485005.1 Alphaproteobacteria bacterium | reverse complement strand
TGCCTGAAATTTTCAAAAGCCACACCGAAGAATTGCCGACCGTGATGACCGTTGAGCTCTTGCCGGTCACAGGCCAAACCAACGTGAAGCCTGCCAGCCAAAAGCCAGAGCCACCTAAAGAAAAGCCGGAAGAAAAAGCCGAGAAAGCCACCGCTCAAAAAGCACAAGCTGAATCCTCGCAAAGCCAGCCAGCGCCAAAGCCTGAAGACGTGCCGCTGCCTGAAGAGAAAAAAGAAGTTGAAAAACCAAAAGAGCCAGAGCCTAAAAAAGAAGAGCCAAAGAAAAAGGATGACCTTGCTTCTATTCTAAAAAGTGTAGCGGATGCGGCGAAAAAAGAAGAAGGCAAAGAGAATAAAGAAAAAGAAACCAAAGAGGCTCCAACCACTCAAGCCGAACCTGATAAAAATACCAGCACTTCCGAAAATTACGACAACTCTCTGCCGCTTTCGCTGAGTGAAACCGACGCCATTCGTAGCCAGATTCAGAAAAACTGGAATATTCCTGCGGGGGCAAAAGATGCGCACACATTAAAGCTCGTGCTGCGCATTGAATTAAACATAGATGGTTCGGTCATTTCTGCTGAACTAGCGGAGCAAAAAAGCCGCTATCAATCGGATAGTTTTTTCCGAGCGGCGGTCGATAGCGCGTTGCGTGCCGTTAAAATGTCTAGCCCTCTGCAAAATCTTCCACCAGATAAGTATGGTACATGGAAATCCATGGATATGACGTTTGACCCGAAAGACGTTTTATACTAATCCCTATGCATCCACTCTTTGGTCTTTTTAGGAGATCTGAATTTATGCGCTATTTATTATCTCTTTTTGCTGCTTTTTTGTCCTTGGGATTTGCTGGGGCTGCTAATGCCGTTTTGAAAATTGACATTACTAGCGGCTACAGTTCACCGATGCCGATTGCCGTCACCCCCCCTTCAGGTGGCTCTTCATCAGCTAACAGTATGGGCGCCAACATTATGCGCGTTGTTGAGGCTGATTTGGAACGCTCTGGCCTTTTCCGCCCCATTAATCACAATGCCTTCATTGAACAGCCGGCAGCTGACGCCCTTCCGCGTTTTGCCGATTGGCGCCAGATTAATACACAAGCCCTAGTCACTAGCAGCGTAAGAGATGCTGGAAATGGCAGTGTCGCTGTCGCTTTCCGCTTGTGGGACGTGGCTGGCCAACAACAAATGACGGGCAAAGAATTCAACACTCTTAGCGGCAATTGGCGCCGTGTTGGCCATTTGATTGCTGACGAAATTTATAAGCGTCTGACGGGTGAAGAAGGCTATTTTGATTCCCGCATCGTCTATGTTGCCGAGTCAGGCTCTGCAAAAAAACGCATTAAACGTTTAGCAATTATGGACCAAGATGGTGAAAACCATAAGTTTTTAACCAGCGGCAGCGAGCTTGTGCTCACGCCACGCTTCTCGCCAAATTCACAAGAAATTGTTTACATGTCTTACGCTAGCAAGCCACCACGCGTGTATTTGCGTGATTTGCAAACAGGTCGTGAAGATGCTCTTGGCCGCTACGAAGGCATGTCTTTTGCCCCGCGCTTCTCAGCAAATGGTAGCAAAGCTATTTTCTCGATCGCTAAAGGTGGATCAACGCAAATCCACGAAGTCAGCTTCTCTGGTCGTGGCATGCGCCAACTCACCAATACTCCTGGCATCATCAACACTTCTCCGTCCTATTCCCCAGACGGCAGCCGTATCGTTTTCAACTCTGACCGCGGCGGCTCTCAGCAGCTTTATGTGATGAGTGCATCGGGTGGAAATGCAGAGCGGATCAGTTTTGGTGATGGACGCTATGGCACGCCTGTGTGGTCGCCGCGCGGTGATTGGATTGCTTTTACCAAAATGAAAGGCGGCATGTTCTATATCGGAGTCATGCGCCCAGATGGTACAGGCGAACGCCTGCTAACCCAAAGCTACATGGATGAAGGGCCAACCTGGTCGCCTAATGGCCGTGTGATTATTTTTGCGCGTCAAGCGCGCGGTGCAGGAACACGTCTTTACTCTATCGATGTAACTGGCACTAATTTACGTGAAGTGCTGACCCCGATGGATGCGTCGGATCCAGCATGGTCGCCATTGCTCCCACTCTAGGCTACTCTTTGATATCAAGATGCAATGACAGATGTTGCAAAATAGCAACTTACGCTTGTGATGTCTTGAAAAAACCGAAGGAGGCTTGATTTTGTGAAGCAATCCATTACATTGCGCCTACAAAATATTGAATCTCGCGTGTCTGCATTGGTGGAATGCGTAGAATAATCAGTAATTTGCTTATCGTTTATTAAGCTAACCCTTTGTCTTTGGAGACAAACTCATGAAAAACTCTTTTAAACTTCTTAGCGCTGTTTCTGCTATCTTCTTGCTTGCTGCTTGTGAAAACACTGGTGCTGGCAATGGTGGCGTAGGCGGTTCTGGCTTCAACAGCTCGGATGCATCTTCTGCTGCTGCTGCTCAAACTGATCTCGAGCAAAACGTTGGTGACCGCGTATTCTTCGGTTATGATAGCTCTGTACTGACCTCTGAAGGTCAAGCAACCTTGGATAAACAAGCTGCTTGGTTGAAACAAAATCCAGCAGTTAGCGTAACCGTTGAAGGTCACTGCGATGAGCGCGGCACCCGCGAATACAACATCGCATTGGGTGAACGTCGTGCATCTGCTGCAAAAAGCTACCTGACCAGCGCTGGCGTTGAATCAAACCGCGTAGCTGTTATTTCTTACGGCAAAGAACGCCCAGCAGTGACTGGTTCTTCTGAAGAATCATTCTCTCAAAACCGTCGCGCTGTGACGGTTGTTGGCAACTAGTTCTTGCTAATAATTAAAAAGCCCGTCAGTTTCCTAACTGACGGGCTTTTTTAATAACCACTCTTTCCTGAGATTTACTCATGCGCTCTCTTGCTTCTTTCTTTGCCCTTTCGACCACCGCGCTCTGCCTTATATCGGGCAGCCCGGCAATGGCACAATATGCCTCTGATGCAGATGAAATGGCACCGTCTGTCTCTGTACCGGCAGCAACGGCAAGTAATCTTGGCGTTCGTATGACACAATTGGAGGAGCGCTTGCGGATGATGCAAGGAACCATTGAAGAAACTAATTTTCGTAACCGTAAGCTCGAAGAAAAATTAATCAAAATCCAACAAGAAAATGACTTCCGATTTAAAGATTTAGAAGCAAAATTAGCTGCAGCTTCTACTGCTCCGTCTGAATCTGCCGTGACGACCGTCACTCCTCCCGCCGCCCCACATGATGGCAAAGATGCAGTTGATGCCAATGCGATTGAAGCCGCTAGTAAGCCTGACGCTGCCACTAAAAAACCCGTCAATGAACCAGCCATAGACGCAACCAAAGCGGATGCACCGAAAGAGGATGTTAAAAAAGTTGATCCAAAAACAAATCCCGCCGAACAATATAATCATGCGTTTCGTTTGCTTAACCAAACCAAATACGACGAATCACGCGCAGCTTTCAAAGAATTTATTGCTAAAAATCCTAAAAGCCCACTCATTAGCAACGCTTATTATTGGATGGGTGAAACTTACTATGTAAAACGCGATTACGTTCAGTCTGCCGATGCGTTTCGTCAAGGCTATGAATCAAATAACAAGGGCACGAAAGCCGCTGACAACTTGTTAAAACTCTCCATGTCACTCAGCGCACTTAAACGCAAAGAAGAAGCTTGTATTGTCCTCAAACAAGTAGTGAGCGAATATGAAAAGAAAAATGCGACGGCGACTAATAAAGCCAGAACAGAGTTAACCCGACTTGAGTGCGCTGAATAGAACGCCCTGCCACTCCATGCTTCAGAATGCTTCACTCGCGGAATCTTTTTCCGTCACCATGGATGCATTGCTTGGCACTCACGAAGCGTGCTTAGGGGTTGCAGTGTCTGGCGGCGCAGACAGCATGGCCTGCACTTTACTTGCTCAGACTTATACCAACGCACGAAATATACCGCTATTCACCACCACCATTGACCATGGTTTACGCACTGAATCTGCTGCAGAAGCTGCACAAGTTCAAAAATGGTGCTCTGCGCATTCTATTATTCATGAAACATTGCAATGGGTGCATGAAAAACCGCTGACAGGGAATCTACAAGAACAGGCACGCAACGCACGTTATCAATGGCTTGAGGCATGGGCACAAAAACATAGCATCACGCATATTTTACTCGCTCACCATGCCGATGACCAAGCCGAAACGCTGCTATGGAATCTGGTTCGTGGCTCTGGTGTGGATGGCCTTTCTGCTATGCCTGCCACGCGCCAAGGCAACGGCGTCATCTGGCTTCGCCCTCTGCTGGGAGCAACCAAACAACAATTAGAAGATTATTGCACACAACAAGGACAAGCGTGGATCGAAGATCCGTCGAATCAAAATACTGCCTTCACTCGCGTGTGGTTGCGCCAATGGCTTCAAACATTTGTAGAAAAATTTTCTAGCCAAGGTTTTTCTTCTCGGCGCCTTGAAAGAGTCGCAGAAAATATGGCGCGTGCGCGTGATGCACTAGAATTTTATACCCAACGTTTTTGGGACGAACAAGTGCATATAACACCAGAACAGCTGTCTTTTGCCTTTTCCGCGTGGCAAGCAATCCCCGAAGAAATTCAACTGCGTGCGTTAGCGCGCGCGCAGCAAACTCTCTGCCCTTCCTATGACCGCCCACGGATGGATAGCTTAATCCATCTCAAAGCGCATCTTGATAGCCCTAATGGCCATAAACGCATCGCTTTGGGCGGCTGCTTCTGGCAAATTAGCGCGCAAGCACAGATTTTTGTGCAAAAAGAGCCTTCCAACCTCTTGTAATCAGCGCCAGCCTCACCATATCTTAGCATATATCAAACCCTATTTTACTTGGCGCGGCGTTCATGCTGGTGTAAGTTCGGGGGATAAAAAACAAGGAGTCGTTCGTGCCACAATTATCGCGTAATTTGCTGGTCTGGGGTTTAATTGCATTGGTGGCCATGGTGTTAGTCAATGCGCTAGGTGGGGGCATCGACCGTAATAGCGCCCAGCAAGTTACTTTCTCAGATTTCCTTACCTCAGCCAATGGCGGGCAGGTTTCTTCGGTTACTATCAAAGAATCGCCTGAGAAAGGCACGGTTATTAACGGCACCTATAGCAACGGCAAAGGCTTCACCACCCTTGCTCCAAGCTACAATGGTTTAGTAGATACGCTGACAAAGAATAATGTAAAAATTTCTGCCGCCCCCGCCACCACTAGTATGGATACGTTTTGGGGCGTGCTGATTTCATGGTTCCCTGTCTTATTGCTGATTGGGGTGTATTTGTTTGTGATGCGCCAGATGCAAGGTGGCGGCGCCGGTGGTAAAGGTGGGCCCATGAGCTTTGGTCGTTCCCGCGCACGCATGCTGACCGAGAAAAACCAGAAGGTCATGTTCAGCGATGTAGCTGGCATTGATGAAGCGAAAAACGAACTCGAAGAAATTGTAGATTTCCTCAAAGACCCTGCAAAATTCCAACGCCTTGGCGGGCGCATTCCACGCGGCGTTTTACTTGTTGGCCCTCCAGGCACTGGTAAAACCTTGCTTGCACGCTCGATTGCCGGTGAAGCTGGCGTACCCTTCTTCACCATTTCTGGTTCGGACTTCGTAGAGATGTTTGTGGGCGTGGGCGCGTCTCGCGTGCGGGACATGTTTGAGCAAGGCAAAAAACATTCGCCATGCATTATTTTTATCGACGAGATTGATGCCGTGGGCCGTCATCGCGGCATGGGCATGGGCGGCGGTAATGACGAGCGCGAACAAACGCTCAACCAGTTGTTGGTGGAAATGGACGGCTTTGAGCCAAATGATAGCGTGATTATTATTGCGGCCACCAACCGCCCAGACGTGCTAGACCCTGCGCTACTGCGCCCCGGCCGTTTTGACCGCCAAGTGACGGTGCCAAATCCCGATATTGCTGGGCGTGAAAAAATTCTACATGTACATTTGAAAAAAGTGCCTATGGCGCCAGATGTTGATGCGCATGTGATTGCGCGTGGCACGCCGGGGTTTTCCGGTGCAGACCTTTCTAATCTTGTCAATGAAGCGGCATTACTTGCTGCGCGCCGCAATAAAAAAGTGGTGACCATGCAAGAACTGGAAAACGCCAAAGACAAAGTGATGATGGGCGCAGAACGCAGATCGATGGTGATGGGTGAAGATGAAAAACAACTCACCGCTTACCACGAAGCAGGGCACGCTTTAGTGTCGCTCAACTGCCCCGGCACCGACCCGATTCACAAAGCCACCATCATTCCGCGTGGCCGCGCATTGGGTATGGTGATGCGTTTGCCAGAGCGTGACAAACTTTCTGTCACCCGTGAGAAAATGCACTCTGATCTTGCGGTGGCCATGGGTGGTCGCGTAGCAGAAGAGCTAATTTTCGGCTATGATAAAGTCACCAGCGGCGCTTCATCCGATATTAAATATGCTACCAAAATGGCCCGCGCGATGGTGACCGAATGGGGCATGAGCGACAAAATCGGCCCAACATTTTATGGGACAGACGACACCGATCCGTTCCATGCGGGCACACGCAACAGCGCCTCTGATCGCGTGACTGGTGAAATTGACGATGAAATTAAAGGCATCATTCAATATGCCCACGACCGCGCACGCAATATTTTGGAACTTAATATTGAGGCACTGCACAACATTGCCAAAAATCTATTGGAATATGAAACGCTGACGGGTGAAGAAATTAAAGCCATTATTCGCGGCGATTTTGTGCGTAACACTTCGGCGGATGATTCGCCAAAAACCACCGTGCGCTCCAGTATGCCCTCTCGTAAGGCAACTGACGGAAGTGGTTCTGACAGCGCGGTGGCATAAGAATTTATGGGTAATAAACGCAAATATTTTGGAACAGACGGCGTGCGCGGCACCGCCAACCACTTTCCAATGACCGCTGAATTTGCATTAAAACTTGGCATGGCCGCTGGCATCTATGGCCTGAGCGGTGACCATAAACACCGCGTGGTAATTGGCAAAGACACCCGCCTTTCTGGCTATATGATTGAGCCAGCCTTAACGGCAGGCTTTATCTCGGTGGGAATGGATGTAGTGTTGGTCGGCCCTGTGCCAACGCCTGCGGTGGCACTACTGACACGTAGTTTGCGCGCTGATTTAGGGGTGATGATTTCTGCGTCCCATAACCCTTATCAAGACAACGGGATTAAACTTTTTGGGCCCGATGGTTTCAAACTTTCGGAAGAGTCCGAATTAAAAATCGAAGCGATTATTGACGCCGACACTAACCAAGGCCTTAGCGCACCTGAAAAACTCGGGCGTGCCAGCCGATTGGAGGATGCGCGCGGCCGTTATGTGGAATTTATCAAACAAACCTTCCCAAAACATTTGCGCCTAGACGGACTGAAGATTGTATTTGATGGCGCCAATGGTGCCGCCTATGCAATTGGCGGGGAAATCTTATGGGAGCTAGGTGCTGAAGTTATTAAAATCGGCGTTTCTCCTAATGGCACCAATATCAATGATGGCTGCGGCTCTACACACCCTGAAGCCTTGTGTGCGGCAGTGCAAGAGCATGGTGCGCATCTTGGGATTGCGGTGGATGGCGACGCCGACCGGTTAGTGATGTGCGACGAGCATGGCACCGTGTTAAATGGTGACCAATTATTAGCAATGATTGCCACCCAATGGCATACCACCCGCCAGCTGCGAGGTAATGCGGTTGTGGCCACTGAAATGAGTAATATCGGCCTTGAGCGCTACCTGAATACGTTGGGGATTGATTTGATTCGCACCGCGGTCGGCGACCGCTATGTAATGGAAGCGATGCGTGCAGGTAATTATAACCTTGGCGGCGAGCAGTCGGGGCATTTGATTATGTCGAACTACGCCACCACAGGAGACGGTTTGTTGGCCGCCCTTCAAGTGCTGGCACTCGTGGTTGAGCGCGGCCAATCGCTCAGTGATCTTGCACGCTTATACACGCCACTGCCACAGCTACTCACCAATGTGCGCTATGGCAAAGGCTCTTCTCCGCTGGAACAAACTCATGTGAAGGAAGCGATTGCTGCCGCAAGCGCGCAACTGTCTAAACGCGGTCGCGTTTTTATTCGCAAATCCGGCACCGAGCCTTTGATTCGGATTATGTTGGAAGGCGAAAATGCGGATGAAATTAAAGCATTAAGCGCCGAACTTGCAAGCGCCATGCAAACCATGTCTGCTTAATCCCATGAAAGGGCGCGTGCTGATTGTTGCAGGCTCGGATTCGGGCGGGGGCGCAGGCATTCAAGCCGATATTAAAACGGTGACGATGCTAGGCGGATTTGCCGCCACCGCCATCACCGCACTCACCGCGCAAAACACCTTGGGCGTGCATGGTGTGCATGCGGTGCCCGCTGCATTTGTGGCACAGCAAATGCGCGTGGTGCTGGAAGATATTGGCGCCGACGCCATCAAAACGGGCATGTTACTGAATGCTGAAATTATCCATGCCATTGCTGATGTGCTGGAAGATTACCCCGCCATGCCATTGATTCTTGATCCTGTGATGATTGCCAAGGGCGGCGCTCCGCTGCTGCAAAGCGAGGCGATGGATGCACTCCGCACCCGCTTGGTGCCGCGCGCCACAGTGCTCACGCCCAATCTGCCAGAAGCGGAGCATTTGCTTGGCAAAACCATCTCAACAGAAGATGAGATGGTGAATGCGGCTAAAGCCTTGCAAAAGCTGGGGGCAAAAGCGGTGATCCTCAAAGGTGGACATAGTGAAAGCCAAGAGATTGTGGATGTGCTGCGGGAAGAAAGCGGCGAGATTTCAACCTACCGCACCCAGCGCATCGCCACCAACAACACCCATGGCACCGGCTGCACCATGGCCAGCGCGATTGCCACAGGGCTTGCGCAGGGGATGCCTCTACCCGCCGCCGCCGCCCGCGCGCATGCCTATGTGCAAAAGGCCATCGCCAGCGCCCCTACCATTGGCCATGGCCATGGCCCGCTGAACCATGGGTGGATTTTAGAGACTTAGGCAGAGCCAGCGTCTATTTTTCAGGCTATTTTGTAAAGTGATGGCACAAAAACCTTGCCTTTGCCTAAAAACCTTATATAAAGCTGCCTCTTTACATAATATACCTGACCGAACATACGGAGAAAACCATGGCTAAAGCTGGCATTCACCCTGATTATCATGAAATCACCATTGTGATGACGGATGGCACGAAATACAAAAGCCGCTCGACCCTTGGTAAAGCGGGTGACACCCTGCAATTGGACGTTGATCCCCTCACCCACCCAGCTTGGGTTGGTGGTGTTAACCTGCGTAAAACTGGTCAAATGGAGAAGTTCAATAACAAATTCAGCTTCTTGGGCAGAGAAAGCAACGAGAAAAAAGATACGAAAGAAAGCGACGCAGCATAATATTGCGCGAGCTAAAAATGAGAAAGGGCAGCTCTGGCTGCCCTTTTTTATAACAAGAATGTCTCGCGGATAGGTGCGCTTGACTCAACGCCTAATTTATCAAAATTAGCATCCACCCATTCGGTGGCAGCCTGCACACCAGCATCGTGCAAATGCACCAAAAAGTCCCAGTCCGCATTCAGTTTAGTTGAGTAATCATATTCACCTAAAACGGCGGGCGCTTCAATCATATGAACCAACATAGGCTTGTAGCTTTTTGCGTCTAAATGTCCTGAATGAATCAGGCGACTGACAAAATCAATCGCACGCATCTCGCTCATCAAGTTTGAATTGAAACTGATTTCATTAATGCGGTCGATAATTTCTGGTGCTTTGGTAGGCACCATTTCACGCACCATTGGGTTAATCTGCACCAGTACTACATCACTTGATTGACAGTGGTAAAATAATGGAAAAATTGCAGGATTACCCGAATAGCCACCGTCCCAATATGGCTCCCCATCAACTTCGACTGCTTTAAACAAAAATGGCAAACAAGCCGATGCCATCACCATATCAAGCGTCAGCGCTTCAGGCCCAAACACCTTGACCTTGCCAGTCTTTACCTGTGTGGCATTCACAAATAATTTAATTGGATTATGTTTGGCCAGATAATCAAAATCCACCATCTCAGCTACAATGTTTCGCAGTGGATTCACATCGAACCAATTAAGCTGATAGGGAGAAAAAAAGCGCGTCATCATGTCCATCGCCATAAACGATGGGGAATAATCCAAACTACGCGCCCCCATCATTTTTTCAAACGGCGTGGCTTGCAGCATCGACATACTGGACGCCTGGCTAACGCGGCGCCAGAAAATACGCAACAGCTTGCGTGCTTCATCGCGCCCACCTGTGGCCAAACCATACGCCATCATCGCGGCATTCATCGCACCTGCACTGGTCGCGGTCACAGCCTCAATCCTAAGGCGCTCATCCATTAACAATTGGTCCAATACGCCCCAAGTAAATGCCCCATGCGCTCCTCCACCTTGCAGCGCCAAACTAATGACTCGCACATCACAATGATCTTTCTGCAGCGCTTCCGTTGATTTTTTTCGAGGGGATTGTGGTTTGGTTTTTTTACTCGTCGCGGGCACTTGGCTAATCCTTTTGGTTCATACTTTAAAGAAATTATCGGCGGCGGCACGCACATGTTTCTTGCGCTCTATCTCTTGCAAAACGCGGGCTTTTTCTTCTTCAAGTAGGCCTGCATAGTTTCGCAAATCATCCACAGACAATGCCTCAAGCACGCGAGGTATCGCCACAGCGTGAGAACGTTTTTTGTGGTCTTCATCATCCATCTTTACTCTCCCTTGCCAAACGACCTTAAAGTTGTTTTAAGTGAGTTATGCACAACTGACAAGTAGGACAAATATATCATGAGCATGATGCGTTGCATAATGATTGAAAACGCAGGGCCCGAAGGCAGGCTCGTACTCAGTGAATGTCCGATTCCTACGCCGCAAGACCATGAAGTGCTGATACGCGTTGCCTATGCTGGTATTAATCGTGCCGACGTGTTTCAACGACTGGGCATGTACCCTGCACCTGAAGGGGCCTCCCCCATTCCAGGGCTTGAAGTGTCTGGTAGCATTGCCGCCCTTGGCACCAAAGTTTCTGCCAGCGAGTGGACCATTGGGCAATCGGTCTGTGCGCTAACTAATGGCGGGGGCTATGCAGAATACGTAGCTGTGCCTGTTTCCCAGCTTTTACCCATTCCCAACACATTGGGGTTTGCTGAAGCCGCCGCCCTTCCAGAAGCCTGTTTTACGGTATGGATGGCATTAGTTAGCGATGCTCATCTTGTACCTTCTGAAACCGTTTTAATTCAAGGTGGTACCAGCGGCATAGGAACTATTGCTATCCCCCTTCTGACCCATTATGGCGCCAAAGTTATTGCAACCGCCAGCACTCCAGAAAAATGCGAGCGCTGCGAACAACTCGGTGCCATTAAGGGAATAAACTACAAAGCGCCCGATCTTGCAGTGCAAATCAAAGCACTCACCAGTGGTCGAGGGGTGGATGTCGTGCTAGATATGCTTGGCGGTGACGCTCTACAGCCATCACTAAGCGCATTAGCAGTGGGAGGGCGCATGGTGAGTATCGCATTCCTCAACGGCGCACAAATTAAGCTAAATATGGCCAGCCTACTCATGAAACAACTGACCTGGAAAGGCCTGACGCTGCGCAATCGAAGCTCAGCATCTAAAGCGAAAGTTAGTGCTGAATTGATGGCGCACGTATGGCCAAGCCTGGAAAAAAGTGCATGGAAACCCCTGATTGATAGTGAATTTTTGTTGGAAAATGCACAAGAAGCACAAAAACGTATGGAAGACCGCTTGCACTTGGGGAAAATTGTTCTAAAGCTATAGGCCGTTTTTCAGAATTTTAGCGGTTTGCTGCCTGTCGCGCAACTGCCTCTAATCAAAACTTAAGGAGTTTGTCATGTCTTTGCCTTTGATGCCTAAAGCCACTGCCGTTTGGTTGGTTGAAAACACTACCCTTACCTTTGAGCAAATTGCTGACTTTTGCGGCATGCACCCTCTAGAAATCCAAGGTATTGCAGATGGCGAAGTGTCGTCTGGCATCATTGGCCAAGACCCAACCAGCAATGGTCAGCTGGCGCTTGAGAGCATTCGTGCGGCAGAAGCAGACGAAAATGCAAAGCTCGAATTGGCAGGCAATGCCCGTCAATATATTCAAACCAAAGCCAAAGGTGGGCGCTATACACCAGTCGCTCGCCGTGCTGACAAGCCAGATGCAATTTCTTGGTTGATAAAAAACTTCCCAGATTTAACCGATGCGCAGATCGTAAAGCTCATTGGCACAACGAAAAACACTATTTCTGCGGTACGTGATAAGCAGCATTGGAATCACAGCAACATTAAGCCTCGTGACCCAGTTTTGCTTGGCTTGTGCACGCAGACTCATCTGGATATGGCTGTTGCCAAAGCATCCAAGGGCAGTAACGCAGTCTAAACCCTCACTTTTTGTTGCGACATTGCAACATACAGACAAATAGCGTATGATAATTATTGTTTGCAGCCATCACTTTGATTAAAATTTAGTGACAATGTTTCACGCTGACGCATGATACAAAAAAAGGCAAAGCATTAAAATTTGCGACAAGAAAATGAAAACGCTTTTTAACTTGGGGATTGTGTAACATGAAAAATAATAAACAAAGCGGCTTCACGCTTGTCGAATTAGCCATCGTATTGGTAATTGTTGGCCTTATTATTGGTGGTGTTTTGGTTGGGCAAGACATGATTAAGTCAGCTGCCATTCGTTCCACCGCTACTCAGCTTGATCGCTACAATGCGGCCGTCAACACCTTCCGAGATAAATACGGTTACTTGCCAGGAGATATATCCTCAACTGCTGCAGCCCGCTTTGGTTTTGTTACACGAGCAGGCACCACAGGACAAGGCGATGGCAACGGTTTAGTTCAAAACTCGACACAAGCACTTACGTATCTTGGGCATGAGATGCTCCTATTCTGGGTGGACCTTAACACAGCAAATCTTGTTGATGGCGGCTTTACCACTGCAACAGATGCGCCTTCCCCTGCATTAACACCAGATACTATTAAAGCTTATTTACCAGAGGCCAGAATTGGTCGAGGTAATCTCTTCACAGTATTCGCAGCATCTGGTTTTAACTACTATCAGTTAATGAACATTACCGCGACAACGACCTCTGCGATTACCTCTGTGAACAATCTGTCTCCACAGGAAGCCTTTAACATTGATCAAAAAACTGACGATGGATATCCAGCAACAGGTATTACTCGTAACGCCTGTGCTACCGCCGCCTGCGGAACGGCAGCTGTTGCAACGACCCTCAATATTACAACTGGTCTGACCGATGATCAATGTACGGATACATCGGCAACCCCAGATGTTTATAATACTGTTAGTGAGGCGGCTGCTAATAATACTACCTGTCAGCTACGTCTCCGCATGCAATAATCAATCAGAAGTTAAGGAATTATATGCGCGTGCTATCCAATAAAAAACAAAGCGGCTTTACGCTGGTCGAATTAGCCATTGTTTTAGTTATTGTCGGTCTTATCATTGGCGGTGTCTTGGTTGGTCAGGACATGATTAAGTCAGCTGCTATTCGCTCCACTGCCACTCAGCTTGATCGCTACAACGCAGCCGTTAACACATTCCGTGATAAGTATGGTTATTTGCCAGGCGACATTTCAGCCACTGCTGCCACACGCTTTGGTTT
>JAIXRX010000008.1 GCA_027485005.1 Alphaproteobacteria bacterium | reverse complement strand
GAGTAAATAGGATCTGATATTACTCAATCTAGTCAGTGCATTTTGCTGTTCTGTTTCTCTGGGATTTCAGCTTGAAAAACAGAATAGGACGTTGCACGTGACATTGGAGCACTGTTAAATGTTAGGAACTAATCTGTCTTTATCCAGTGTCATAAAATAAAACATGGCAAGATTTTCAAGCCATGTACGTTGCGCTGCAATCAGTCTTAGCTGTGCCTCGCCGAACCTTTCTTCGCGCATATTAAGAACAAAAAAATCAACATCACCATTCGCGAATCTTTTATTCTCCGCCTGACGCATTGCATCCGCTGCTTTTACTTCACGTTCAGATTGCGCAATCTCCTCGGCGGTAGCATCAGCAGCAGCTGTAACCGCTCTAATATCAGCCGCAATCTGGTCATTTAATAAGCGTCTATCTTGCTCCAGCGATTCTAAGCGTGCCTGTGATGCAACCACTCTGCCGTCAGCTTTATTTTGCTCTAAAGGAATGGATAATTTTAAAAGCACTCGCCCCTCTTCTCCTGCTGAACTGCCTGCATCACGGCCTAAATTTTGTGCTCCCTCTACAGCCAGATCCAGCTTTGGCAAGCGAAGATTGTCAGCAAGGGCCATACGATTTTGTTCACGCTCAATGCCAAAATTAATAATAATTTGTTCTGGTCTCAAATTCTGCGCTTTAGTAATCGTTTCACGCAATGCCTCATCGTTTAAACTAAACTCTGGCATAGACTCCACCAGCGGTGGTAATTCGCTCACTGTAGGAGTTTTGGGATTTCCTTGAGCATCTCGCCAATATAGGCTTAGCCTTTGTGCGGAGCGTTCTAAACGACGACGAGCATCGGCGGCTTGTGCCTCGCGGCGAGCAATATTTTGGTTATTCTCTGTTAGAAAGATTCGCGCAACATCGCCAGCGGCAACCTGCTTACCCATCGCTGACTGGCGCTCTTGCGCGAGTTTAACCAACTCCTGCATTACCTTCAACGCGTGGCCATCTGCCAACCATTGTGCATAGGCTGACATGGCTTCAAACTGCGTACGCAACGTGACTAAATACGCTTCGGATTCTTGTTGTTTTCTTGAGAGAACCGCATCTGAGTAACGGAAGCGATCTTCATCAATAATACGATCGCGCAATAATGCAAAAGCAACACCAATGTTATACTCTCCACCTGTTGCAGTATTGTAGTAATCTTCATATACTGGCAAACCATTGTCCGAAGCACGATACCCACCGTAAATACGTGTATTGCTTTCGGCTAACCGTCGCGTTACTTGCGTATCGGCGTAGCGCCCTTCATAAAGCCCTGCACGCTGGGAGGCGGTGCCATTTAATTCCCAATCAAATGCCCCTTGCGCTTCTTGTATCCCCGCCTGCGCTTCATCAAGCCGAGCCTTAGCCTTCTGAATTTGCGGGGCGTGAGCGTAAGAGGACTGAAGCACATCGTGCAAACTTAAGGCATGCACAGGGAATGAAAAGATCATCAAACCAAAAAGAATTGGCAATGATAGAGTTCTCATTTCTCTTTTGCCTTCGCAGATGATTGGGGGGAAGTCATCAAAGGATTTTCAGGCGGGAAGCTATTAAGCTGGCGCCATATCTCATAACCGATTTTCACTGTAGAAAGAAGCACCCATCCTTGCGCACGCGCACCAAAAGATAGATACCTCTCGTCGGGCCACGGTTCATCCTTAGGTTCCGTCACAATAATGCGTAAGCGCCCATCTGGAGAAACAGAGGGGTCGACGACACTCACCACGCCGCCAAATGTCCCGACTGCTTTGGATGGCCAGCCACTGAACTGAACAATCGGCCAACCTTCAAACTGCAAACGCACTTTTTGACCCGGCTCGATAAGTGGCATATCGACTCCGCGAACGTAAAGCTCCACTGCAGGCACAGCATCATGTGGTAAAAAATCAGCGAGCAATTCACCAGGTTTTACAAAGGTGGCGGAAGCCCCCGCATAGGTCCGCACTACACGGCCATCTTTTGGAGCCACCACGCGCTGCGTAAATTGGTTGGAAAGTTTGCTTTCTGCCATGGCAAGCGCTTGCGTTGCTTCTGCTTCCGTACTACGCCACGTTTTATAGGTAATTAGGGCTTGCTCGTATTCTTTGCGCGAGCTTAACCCTTGCGCCTGCAAACGCTGTTGACGATTCAAATTGTTTTTTGCGGTCTCGGTCGCAATGGTCGCGGCATTTAGTTTATTTAGTGTTGCATCGCGTTCCGTTTCCAGACGGATAATACGATTAGGATCATTATCTACGATATCAACAATCGGATCACCCTTTTTTACGCTTGCGCCATCACGGACATGCCAGTGACCAATACGTCCTTCAAGTGATGCATGAATTTGCTGCAATTGGCTATCGGGATGCAAAGCGGTGATACGCCCAGAACCATGCGCTGTCTGCACCCAAGGCACCGTGCTCAGGACAATGGAAAAGAGAATGATTGCCAACAGCACCAAACGCATTAAAACGCGCATAGGACGGGGCATTTGAATGCGTCGCTGCGCTGTTAGGATATTATAGGCGGGATGCTCGTTATGCATGGCCGCCCTCTTTTTTAATACTCAAAGTATCTAATGGATCAGCAAAAACCGCGTCCAGTTTCTCGGCGGAAACACATAACTCATAATAAGAACTCAAAAAGTACCCAACGCGCATAAGGCTGAAGAATACTCCTGACAAAATAATTTCTGCCGCAGCAAGCTGCCCAAGGGTTAATTGGGCATTAATCACCAACCATCCACCCAAACCCAACAACCCAGCGCTCGCGACGATATAAAGCGTCATGTAACTTATCATCTGCGTGAAAGAGCAACTGAAAAAACGCTTGCGCGCATCCAAATAACCATTCGTGAGATGATTTGTTTGTTGCCATGCTTGCTTGCATTCTTCGTCACTGTATTTTTTAATACCAAGGCTAAAATCCCCAAGCCAGCCAGCCATGGCATATTTTGCATAGGACATTTCACGCGCTGCTTCACGCAGCGCTGAATGCCACAGGCGCCATGTCAACAAACACAACACAACAAATAACAGATTAAAGCCTAATAAAAATGGATGATAGAAAGCAACAACAGTGAGGCCAACAATCATTTGTAATATAAGCGAGAAACCAGAAATAATCAGATTAGGCATGACTTTCTGAACAAACATAATTTCATAAAACCGCTTAATCACCTCATGAGAATCAATAGAGGACTGCGCTTTGCGAAAAACATCCACCATCAATACACTCAACTCAGCAATCGTACGTGCAAAAAACTTACGACAAAAAAGCTCCATACTGTAAATCTGCAAAGCATAGAGCGTGCTAGCAATCGTCAGCATGGATACCACTAGGCCACAGACCACAATCAAGGAAAGTTGGAGCGCCGTATTTGCAACGGTATTGATCACCATCTGAACAGCAACAGGAACAGCCAAGGACAGCAATGTCACTGCACAGCCATAAGTTAGGCAAACATTGTAGAAACCACTTTCTGGACGAACTAGCCGTCTCATGAAAGCAGTCAAATCTTTCTTGATTGGACGTGCGCTATAGGTTTTTTCGAATGCCATGGCTATCATTTACAATTTCAACACGCATCCGTCTAGTTCAATTTCATTAATAGCCATTGATTTGTATGGCGTAAGCCGGCAAGAAAAAAGAATAAAAATAAATGGCTTACGGATGAATTTGTGCCAGCAATCGTGAAGCATTCCACCACACATCCTCAATACGCGAAGTGCTGCACCAATCACTTGTAGCAGCAAGGCCAAGCTTTGCGTCATAATAAACACCAGATTCTGGGCTATCTTCTACCAACGCGTAGCGCCAGCGGTGCGCAGAAAGATAATCAGGTGTCGCATCTATCCCTGTCACCGCAACAAATTCACGATATAATATTTCCTGCACCACCTGCATTTCTGTTTCCATGTGAACCTCTGCCCAATGACTACGCGAATGAGCGACGTAACATGTCACCTGTGTGTCCCTGCCCGGTTTACTGGAATTAATGGATATCCATTTGATGGGATTATTGCGCACTTTAGCTGCAATGATGCGCTTGTCCCACGGCTTATTAAACCCAACCATCAACGAAACACAACCCTGCATCTTCGCGTCATGTATAATGCTCTCTGTGGTCAGATAGCCATGAAATAAGTTCATGGTTTGTGCCGGGGGGGCTGTAGAAATCACTACATCATATTCACCCAGTGTATTTTCCTTGGTATCTTGTAGCACCCACTTGTCTTCCGCACGCACGGATAGCGGTGCTACTTCCATACCACTACGAATATCTAAATCCTTTGCCAGCACTTTGCACAAACTATTCATATTCGGGCTGGCCACCAAATGCGGCTCAAACCATAAACGCTTTGTTTCTTTCTTACCAATTTCTAAGTTAACAACTTTGCCTTTCCATTCAGCCACCACACCCGTCTCCATAAATGGTGCAAGGAACGCCTGAAACTCTGGAGTACGTGCCGTAAAGCATTGCGCGCCATGATCAAAATAATAAGGATCAGCATAGCGAGTGCTCATGCGACCGCCCACACCTCGTGCTTTTTCAAACAGTGTAATCTTTGCTTTATTTTTTAGCGCGTTCCCCAATACTAACCCAGAAATGCCCGCACCGATAATTGCAATACTCTTCATTTCTTCCCTCGGCATTTATCAGAACAATATTTTACTTCATCCCACACTTTTTCCCATTTCTTACGCCAGACAAATGGCCTGCCACATGTTTGGCATGTCTTTTGAGGAAGATTAGATTTTTTAACGCCCTTAGGCATGATTAAAATTCTCCCCTTAGCCAACAATTAACAGCCTTACCAACATAGAAACATATGCTTCCCTGGACCAGATAACTAATAAAACGATATCTGAACCTATCAATAACAAATAAGGAATTTTACTTTTTAGTTACCAGTAGTTTTTCAATCGCCTCTGTCACGCGAGGAGACGTTGGTGAGGTGGTGGAATTAAAATAATCAACTAACTTTCCGTCCGCACCAATAAGGTATTTATGAAAATTCCACTTAGGTGCGGTCCCAAAACCAAGCTGTTGTTTGGCCCATAGATAAAATGGATGCGCTTTGTCTCCCGACACAATTTCCTTCGCCATCATCGGGAAACTGACCCCATAATTCAAACGGCAAAATGCAGCGATTTCCTTGCCAGTACCTGGCTCTTGTGCACCGAAATCATTACTGGGCACCCCAATCACAACCAAACCTTTGTCTTTGTATGTCTCATGTAATTTTTCTAATTCTGCATATTGCGGTGTAAAACCACATTGAGAGGCCGTATTAACAATCAGCACTACTTTTCCTTTATAATTGGAAAGTGGTGCCGCCTCTTCATCCATCAATGTTTTGAAAGAATAGTCATAGGCGGTGGTGGTTGATACTTCCGGTGCAGCGGATGCTGAAAATGGCCAAACCATAAAAACTCCTAAAAATAACTTGAAAAAATATTTCATATTTTTTTCCTTAAAAAAATTGTCCAGCACTATGCTTTTACTTTCGGACGAACGGATGAAAGACCGCCATCCACCGCTAAAATTTGCCCAGTAATCCAGCTATTTTGTGGGTCGAGTAGAAATACAATGGCACGCGCAACGTCCTCTGGCTGACCAAGCCGCCCTAATGCGTGCATGCTCTCAGACACTTTTCGCGCCAGTTCATTAGCCGTCAGTGCCGTGGTCATCGCTGTCTCCACTAACCCTGGCGCGACTGCATTAACGCGCAGATTATTGCTGGCATAGGTGGCGGCGGCGGATAGGGTTAAACCGATAATACCAGCTTTAGCAGCCGCTATCGCCTCATGATTGGCTAACCCTTCCATTGCAGCAGCAGAAGATACTAAAACCACAGAACCACCTTGCTTCATGTGTTTCCCTGCGGCATGAACTGTGGCAAACGCAGTCGTCAATGACGCGTTAATAACTGCTGTATATTGATCATACGTGGTCATGTGAGCCGCTTTGAGCCACAATGAACCGCTGCAATTAACCACGCCATCAATCTGTCCTGCCGCTTCAAATGCTTGATTCACCGCACCAAAATCGGTTGCGTCCAGAACCATATCTGGCTGAATTTTATTGGTATCACGTGCAGTCGTAAAAGTGGTATGACCTGCGGCTTGCAAAAGTGAGTTAACAGACTGACCGATTGTGCTGCTTGCTGCGATAATAAGGAAATGTGCCATAAAAAAACTTTCTTGTTATATTTTTCGGGTGATAAAGAATTGCAAAGACGCTGGTAAAAGTTTTAGAAATTTCATGAAATAGGTGAAGCGTTTTGGAAAATGAATCTCAAAGACAGAGCTTTTAAGGCCTCTAGCAATAGCCTCTGCCGCCGCTTCTGTGCTCACCATCATGGGCATATGGAAATCGTTTTTGTCGGTCAGCGGCGTTTTAACAAAACCTGGATTGATAATTTTAACATCAATCGCAGGTGGGCATTCCGCATGCAGACTTTCCGCTAGATTCTGAATGGCCGCTTTTGTCGCGCTGTAAGGTTGTCCACCCGGCAATCCAATATAACCTGCAACACTCGCACATAATGCAATTTGTCCTGATTTTTGTTCCTTCAACATTGGTAAAACTGCGTGAATTAAATGAAATGCCCCCATCACATTCACGTCAAGCATGTGTTTAGTGATATTGAGATCGAGTTGATCGAGTCGCATCGGATGATAGATAGCCGAAAGGAAAATCACACGGTCGATTCTGCCCATCAATTCACCTACAGTACGCGCAGCAGCAAGCATCATCTCTGCATCAGCTACATCAAGTGGAACAACCACATGACCTTCCCCCATTTCCTGCGCGAGCGAATCGAGTTGATCCTTACGCCTCGCAGAGACTGCAACCCGTGCGCCTGCCTTTGCAAGATGGATAGAAAGCGCACGACCAATGCCG
>JAIXRX010000217.1 GCA_027485005.1 Alphaproteobacteria bacterium | reverse complement strand
TTCACCCGCCGATTTGAAGGATCTTATGAATATCCCGCGCCTCGGGTCGCATCTTTGGCCTATGACTTAGTGGTGTTGTTTGGCCGCTTGATAGGGGAAGGCGGCTTGAGCGCACTGACCCCAGAAATCTGGCAGGATGAAAATGGATTTGTCGGCCCAGCCAATGGATTATTCCGCATTCGCAACAATCATGTCTGTGAGCGTAATTACGCCATTTTAAAAACCGATGGGCGTGGTAAAAAAGAAATACTCGACCCCGCCTCTCCCGTTTTTGCAAAAGCGGAGTAACAAAATACATAAAAATATGTTAGTCTTGCCCCTTAGGAAGTCGTTAACAAAGGAAGTACACATGCAAAAAGGGTTTTCGCTGGTCGAACTCGCGATTGTGCTGGTGATTATTGGCCTGATTACGGGTGGGATTCTGACAGGCCAAGAGCTGATTCGCGCGAGTGAATTGAACTCTGTCATGGCAGATGTGAATAAATACAAAACCGCGGTCAATACCTTCAAACTTAAATACAATGCCCTCCCAGGGGACCTTGCCAACGCCACGGCTTATTGGGGAACAGCATCAGGTGGCTGCCCAAATGGCGCAGGTACAGGGACCCAAACATGCAATGGCAACGGAAATGGACAAATCGGACGCGCTAATTCTGAGTCATATCGCGCATGGCAACACCTTGCCAATTCTGGCCTCATTTCAGGCAATTACACAGGAGTGTATGGAACATTAGAAGTTTTCAACTGGGGAACCAATGCGCCTCCATCAAAATTAGCTAATTCAGGGTTTGTACTTAGTTATGTTGGCACAACCATGAATGGTAACACCAATTGGTTTAGTGGAGATTATGGTCATATTATTGATCTTGGAGCAGGCACTGCCGCTGCGTATTATGTCACTTACATTCTGACTCCTGCAGAGGCGGCATCGATTGATGCAAAAAATGATGATGGATTGCCAGGTGTTGGGATGATTATGGCGCTAACATCTAATTACTGGTCATGCGCATCTACCGCTGTTTCCAGCACAGCGGCTTATGTTTTAAGCACCACCACTGCTACCTGCAATCTCATCTTCAAAACAGGCTTCTAGCCTACCAGCAATTTCTCGGTCAGTGCATTCAGCAATGGCCAACCTTGGGGGGTGGCGCGTAGATGGCTGGGGGTATTTTCCAAGAACCCTTGCGCAATTAACCGCGCTAAATTTTCTGGCGGCACGCAATCAGCCAAATTCCGTCCTGTTTGCCGCGCAAATCGTACCTTGCACAGGCCCTCGCGCAAGCGCAATCCCATCAATATCTTTTCCTCAATCACTTCGCTTGCCGTAATTGCCGTTTGGCTTTCTAGCCCATGCCCTTTTTCTTCCACCGCCTTTAGCCATGCTTCTGGGCTGCGCAGGTTCACCGTTGCCTGCCACGAAGATTCCTCTTCGATCGTTTTGTTTTCACTTTGCACGGGAGAAAATGAAAGGCACAGACGGCCGTGCGCTCCGGGGCCGACGCCGACATATTCATCACCCTGCCAATAAATTAGATTATGCGCGCATTCTTGGCCTGCTTTAGCATGGTTGGAAATCTCATAAGCAGGCATCCCCACCACTTCCAGCGCGCTTTGCGTGTGCTCAAACATCTGCGCAGAAAGCTCTTCGCTCGGCATCACAAATTCGCCTTTCTGGTGGCGATGATAAAATTGCGTGCCTTGCTCAATCGTCAATTGATACAAGGAAAAATGCCCGCCTTTGGCAAGTTGCAAGGCTTCATCCAATTCGTCTTGCCACTGTGCAAGCGTTTGCTCTGGCCGCGCATAAATCAAATCAAAGGAATAGCTCGCAAAATGGTCGGCCGCGATTTGGATAGCGCCTTTAGCTTCCTCGGCCGAATGTTCCCGCCCTAAAAATTTCAGCGCCTCAGGGCGCAAAGACTGAATGCCAAGCGACACGCGGTTAATACCTGCCTTTTGAAAGGCCGCGAATTTGCTGGCCTCCACACTGGTCGGGTTGGCCTCTAGCGTTATTTCCACCGCCTCATGCGCCCAAGCGTTTTTGGCTTGCTCAATGATTGCCTGCACTGTGCGCGCCGGCATGAGGGACGGCGTACCCCCGCCAAAAAAGATGCTTTTCAATTGCCGCTGCGGCGTGCGCGCCTGCCAATGTTTTAGCTCCGCCAAAAGCGCTTTTTCCCACGCAGCTTCGTCCACGCTCGCACGCACATGGCTATTAAAATCGCAGTATGGGCATTTGGCTTTACAAAATGGCCAATGCACATACAAAGCAAGCGGAGCGCTAGAATTATTCATGCCTCGTGCTATAGTAGGTTTTATGACAATCAACAACCGTTCTCATCACGCCATGCTCGACCTGCTGAACCAATCCTATCAGCAGATTGTGGCGCGTGAGCAATTTTTGAATATCGTTGTCAATGGGCAGGATTTCCGCCCGCGGATTGAATGGTTTCATGATGCGGTGCGCGCCTTTACCAGCGGCACCGTGCCGGAATCGGCGGCGCGCACGCGCTTAAGCATCGAGTCCCTCGCGCTGGATATGGAGCGCCTGCGCGCTATCGTCCCTAATCCGCTGCACCCGAAAGTAACCATGCGCAAGCAATCCGCCACCCAAGCGGTAGTAATGGCGGGTGATTTACATGACACGTCGGAGGCCACGCTGCGGCGCGAGTTGGCGGAGTTTTACCAAAATTACACCGTGTTCTTTGTGGCGTTACTCGCCGAAACGGCCGACCGCAATTTCCAATCCCGCACGGACGAGGCAAATCAACAAGTGGAATCCTTGGCGGATGTCGAATATGCGCTGCGCCAAGCCCAAGGCGCTGTTTCGCTAGACGCGACGTTGCGCGACCACGGGATTGACGCCGCCACCCAAGCCGCTGTCAAACAAACCCTGAAAGACAAAAAGAAACCGACCTTGAATGAAATGCTCGCGTCACTCAAAATCGTGCAAAACCTGATCGACAAATCCATTGCCAATATGGACAGTGCCCATTTTTCTTATGCCGCCTCACAGCTCGCCATGTATGAACAAAGTAAAGACGTGGTGAAAAAACTGGCAGAGAAAGGTCTAAATCTGGCAGGTAAATTTGTGCAAGACTCCCTTGGACGCCAAGGTGGGCGTGGCCGCGGAGTTTAATTTCCTTAGATTATCCAAGGCATTACGCTTAATCCTGTTGTTTCATTTTCGTGGCAATGGGTTGACTTTGAAAGCATAGCCACTATATAACGATTCTAAATCGCGTGAACTGACTGAATCTATAAAAATATCAAGGGGTATGCCATGAAATTCCATCGTGAACTGACTAAAGAAACTCTAACACCTGAGCTGGCCCTTAAAATATTGATGGAGGGCAATG
>JAIXRX010000133.1 GCA_027485005.1 Alphaproteobacteria bacterium | reverse complement strand
TGGGCATGCGAACGAATCACCTCACTTTCGTAGGTGTTGAGTCGGCAGCCAAAGGTTTGGACATCAATGGTCATGGGATCGCGTCTTTAAGTTAGACGCTAGGATTTACGCGCTTTTGGCAAAATCCTCAAGTGCAAAACGCCCTTCAAAGCTGGTAGCCACAGGGCCTGCCATCCAGACAAAATCATCGTCATAGGCAATTTCAAGGCGACCACCGGGCAGGTCAATGCATGCATCTCGCCCTGCAAGACCACGTCGGAAACCCGCCACCAGCGTGGCACAGGCAGCTGTACCGCAGGCCAATGTGAGCCCTGCCCCACGCTCCCATACCCGCAAACGGATATGGGATGGCGAAAGAATCTGGGCGAAACTAATATTGGCGCGCTCAGGAAAAATCGGGTGATGTTCGAGCAAAGCGCCAAGGTCAGCGATTGGCAGACCGTCCAGCGCGTCCACAAAAAAGACGGCATGGGGATTGCCCATACTCACCGCCACGGGCGCTGGCAGGCTTTCATGTAAGGTAGGCAGTTGCAAGGTGTCATGCGCTTCGGAAAGTGGAATTTGTTGCCAATCCAGCCTTGGCTGCCCCATATTCACGCGCACATTTTGCGCGCCTGCTTCATAGGCCGTGAGCAGACCTGCTTTGGTCTCAATCGTGACGCTTTTACTGGATTTCTCCTGCATCAACAACCAGCCCACACAACGAGTGGCATTGCCGCAGGCATTTACCTCTGATCCGTCGGCGTTGAAAATGCTCATATGCACATCCCCCACCGTGCTTTTGGAAAGCAGCACCAGCTGGTCGCAGCCAATGCCAAAGCGACGGTCTGCAAGCCTTTCGCAATCAAGGAGCGGCAGTGGCTGGATGCGAGCATCCAACACAATAAAATCATTGCCACAACCATGCATTTTAAGAAATGGAATGTGTTGCATTTGCTTCCACCCGCTCTAGCCTTGGTTATCGATATTTTAGCTACGCTAGAATGATACGTGACTAAAATGGAATTTCGTCATCCAAATCCGCATGGGAGGGCGCGGATTGGCCATAAGCACCTGAAGCTGCTGCCGCAGGAGCGCTGCCGTAGCCGCCGCCATAGCTGCTACCAGAGGATTGGCCTTGGCCACCTTCATAGCCACCACCGCTGCCTTCACCTTGGCCATCGGAACGACCATCGAGGATCGTAAGACTGCCGTTATAACCTTGCAGCACCACTTCGGTGGAATATTTTTCCTGACCGGATTGATCTGTCCATTTGCGGGTTTGCAATTGGCCTTCAATGTAAAGTTTCGTACCTTTTTTGGTATAGTTCTTCACAATTTTCACGAGGTTTTCATTAAAAATCGCCACGCGGTGCCATTCCGTTTTCTCGCGGCGCTCGCCGGTGTTGCGGTCTTTCCAGCTTTCTGAAGTGGCGATGGAGAGGTTGGCAATTTCACGGCCATCTTGCGTGGAACGCACTTCGGGGTCACGCCCAAGATTACCCACCAAAATCACTTTATTCACACTACCAGCCATAAAAACCTCACTTTTCTCAAATAAAAACTACGAAACTTTTCCACATGTTTACTGACGCAAACGAACAAACAACAGCATGCCAGCCCTGCCCCATAGACTCAAGCAGAAAGTGGCGGCTCATTTCCTCGCTGTCACAGAATTGTCATTAGGCCGGAAGGGGAAAATCGTATAATATTCTTATGATTTTACCTACCATACAAGGTTGAACATGTATGGAATAAAACAATAAATAAAATGAATACACAAACTATCATCGCTCTTGTGAGCGGTATCGTTTTGGGAGCCATCGGGATGTTGGCTGCCATGAAAAATTTCGGTACAACAGATGGCCGAAAAAACATTGTTTATGGGGTGTTGGGCGTTTTCGCTAACGTACCAATATTTTTGTACGGAGAGAGCCTAGACGCTCTACCAAAATCAAGCACGCCTCCAGCAGGCATGTTTGTGATAATGTTTATCTATCTTATCTGGTTCATAGCATGGATATTGCCAGAAATAGCAAATGATGACTTAGGAGTGAACACCCACTGGAAAACGTTTATCCACTGGGGAGGCATAAGCATAATTTTTAGTTTTATTCTAGGAATTGTTTTTTAGACCAGCTAAGAAAATCTAAGCACTGCGCGTTTTATGCGTGCAGTGCTTATTTTTTTGCCTCAACTCGCGGCAGGGTAACGCCACGTTGGCCCATATATTTCCCTGCACGGTCGGCGTAGGACGTCTCGCAGACTGAATCTGCTTTCAGGAACAAAAACTGGCACGCACCTTCATTCGCATAAATCTTAGCTGGCAGCGGCGTGGTATTCGAAAACTCCAACGTGACATGGCCTTCCCATTCAGGTTCCAGCGGGGTCACATTCACAATAATCCCACAACGAGCATAGGTGGATTTGCCAAGGCAAATCACCAGTGTATCCCGCGGAATACGGAAATATTCCACAGTGCGCGCCAGTGCAAAACTGTTGGGTGGAATCACGCACACAGGCGCTTTGCGATCTACAAAACTCTGGCTGGAAAAATCTTTAGGATCCACAATCGCGGAATCGATATTCGTAAAAATCTTGAATTCGTCGGCCACGCGGGCATCATATCCATAAGACGACAGGCCGTAAGAAATCACGCCGTCGCGCTTGAGGTTTTCCACAAACGGGTCGATCATATTATTTTCTTGTGCTTGTTTGCGAATCCAGTGATCGGGTAAAATGCCCATGCGGTGACTCCATTTTTTATATTGAATGGAGCGTTTTTAGCGAATGAGCATGCATCTGTCTTGTAAAAAAAATTAGCCGACTTGATTGATACCCTCAATGCCGTCAAGAATGCGCTGTTGACGCTTTTCTTCGCCTTTTGCCCAGCCATGGTCAAGGCGGTATTTAACCACATCTTCTAGCGGGCTTTGGTCAAGTTGCTGTATACGCTCTGCAAAAAGGGTGCGGTTAGTTTTGTCTTTACCACGCTGCCCCGTCCAAGGCAGCCAGCCGCTGCTTTTAGTTTGTGCTTCTTTGCTGGCGAATACCGAGCTGGTACCTACTGATTCATCAGGGTGTTTAATGGCGTAAATAGTTTCTTTGAAACCATTGGTTATTTCTTTACCATCCAGATGGGAAAGCCCACTGAGCGTTCGGTCGATACCATGATCCAGCGCCACCGTATCGAGCTGAGCAAATTCAGTTTTTGCTGCGAAATAGGGTGTGTAAGCAACGGCTGAATTAACATGGTCAAGGGTTGCGCGCGAAAGCTGCTGGCTGGTCGCATCTATCGCCAACCCCAGACGAAACTCATTCAAACCACTATACATGCGTTTTGCGAGTGCGTTGGCCGCGTTACCTGAGGCATTACTTGCGCGACGGAAAAAACCGACATTTTCATTTTTGAAGGGATCAAACCAATCCGCGCGCATGGGATCCTTTTTTCCATCCGCATCTGGAATGGCGGGCGCATTGGCATATGGATTATTGATAGGGCGGCTCGGGCTAGGTTCGTTTTGGAAACCAAGCTTGAAGGGCTCCTCTGTATTAATAAAATTCTTTTCTTGTAGTTTATAAATTGTTTTACCGTCTGTTAAACGATTCACTTCTTTCAGCTCTGGCGTATTGCGAAAGTTCGGCGCAAGATACGAAACACCCTTCTCTCCCTTTAACATGCTAGGGCTAATCACCATTGGCCCTAACTCTGGATTTATGGCAAGTGCACGAGAATTAGCTTGTGGCACACGGAAGAACCAGAAAAATGGTACAGTGGGCGTCATGGTGATAAAACCTTTTACCACACTGCGCGCTAGATATAGCGCACTATCTTTGGCAACATTTACCACAAATTGGCCGGCCTCTGCCGCAGATGTTGGGAAATTGCCATCATCTATCTTATCGCCATTACGCCATGCCGTGATACGATTGCCAACACTGGTATACATTTCGCGGAACATCAGCGTAGCAATATTATAGTAAGTAAAGCGCAGTTGATAATCGAGGGCGTTTTGCCAGTAATAATCCCCCGTTACCGTACCGTTTTTATCTACTTTTACGGCGTTAGTATTGGAGTGATCGAAAACATATTTGAATCCTTTTCCCCACTCACCTGTGTGATTTTCAATGCCATTGCGCTGTGCTTTCATTAAATAAACGTAAGGCAAGCCCGCAAACCAATCCTCGCCTTGGTTGTAACTGAAGATTTTCCACGCGGCCTTTAATTGGCTTTTTGCAAACTGTTTGGGATCAAACTCATTGCCCTTCAACCATGAAATCGGCTCATTGGGATCAATCAATTTTGCAATATTACGCCCCGTAGCATCCCCAACACTGGCACAAGCAAAGTTAAATGTCACATCCACCATCTCGTGGCCCAATGAACGCCCAAGCACCCCTTCGGCCTGACCCGTGAAATGACGTGTATCCCTAAAACGCACGGCCTCTTCGCCAAACATGGAACGAATTGCAGGGGTTATACTGTGATCGATACCGCGCGCAATCGAGCGAATCATTTTTGACAATGTACTATTATCAAATTCATCGTAATGCGCTGCCCCTGCTTTAATATCGGGATGATACCCTTTGAGGGCTTTCTCTGCAGCAATAGAGCCAAGCGCGTATAGCAATGAACCCGTTATCCCACGAGAAAAAATACGCGTGCCAATACGCCCTTGACGAGTGTGCCACCAGCGCTGGCTGAGATCTTCTAGGTTCGCCTGTGCCGCAAGGCGCTCTGGTGTTTGAAGGGTTTGGTCTGTCACCGCAAATACACCATTCGCAGACATAGCAACACTATCAGCTGAGTTGGCGATGCCAGCAGCCTTCAGTTTTTGCCTTGCTTGCAAAAAGGTTTGAGCGGTTGTCTGTTCCATATTTCTCCAATTTGTTGCGTCACGGCATGTCACACACACGCATGGAATATATCATTATACACAACAAATGATTGTGAAGTTTTTGTTACAATTTGAAAGGAGAAATATGACAGTTATGTTAAGTTTTTATGTCTAGTAACATTAGGTTTTGCAAGGCTTTGCGAGTTTTGTTATCTTCCATTCAGTTTTTAACAAAAGCGAGTTTTATGACTGTTACCATTCCTCCCGTTTCAGAAAGTTTTGCGGTTCGCGTTGCACGCAAGGTAGGCGAGTTTAATGTCGCCACCATTAACGTGCCGCCAGCAGAACATCGCCTGAAGAACGTGGTGGGTCTTTCACTCGGTATTTATCTTGGTCGTGAATTGATGAACCTTGCCACCGCCCGTAATTGGGACGGTAGTGTGAAGGAGAAAGAAAGTGTGCCTGCTGTTTTGCAACCACTTTACAATGTCATGCCGTACAACAAATATTCGGACGATTCACGGGACCGCTGGCTAAAAGTCATTGATAATACCGTTCCAGCGGCGCTGGGAGGCCTTGGCGCTTATTATGGTAGCTATGATTTCTTCAGCACACGTACCTACAAAGATCTCAAGCCAATTATAACAAAAATCAAAAAGGGAGAAGCGCTGACACTTGCTGAAGCAAATATCGCCGCTTCAATGAAACAGGGAGAATTCTGGCGTACCGCTTCTGCTTTCAGTACCTTCTTTGGCTCTTCTTCATTTTTAAACTATTCACCCGTTTTTAGCTTTGGCCACACATTGGGCTCTAGCTTTAATAAAGGGCTTGGGCGTACCATGGGGGGTAAACTTCCTGAACCATTGGCAATTTTTATTTCTGGATTTACTGAGGCCATTGAACCTGCCGTTAAAGTTCTGACGGACGATCTGTTCCCTAAAATCAACCATCACGTCTTCACTGAATATGCTCAAAACAATTCGGTAAACTTAGACGCGCTTGTTCCTTACATGGAGAAAACAACGCGCGAAGCATTGAGCCGTCATATGACGCATAAGTTCCGTACGGAAGAAGGCCAGCAAAATCTGCATGACATGGTGGCTAAAATTAAAGGCCTCTATGAAAATCTTATTACACGAATGGACACACTGCATGCTGAAGGCAAACTAGATGCCGAAGCCATGGCTGCTTGTAAGAAATGGACACAATCTTTGGCAGAAACCATCACCAAAGAAGGCGGTTTGGAACATATTCTTCAAACAACTGGCACGGATCAATATACAAAAGTTCAACCATTCAAAGGTAGCGTTGAGCTTATTGCGGATTTCTTTTCTTCAAAATCATATGTTGAAGAAATGGAAAAAACATTTCAACGTGGCTTTAAAAACATTGCCGCCAAAGGCGGAAGCAAGCTTGAAGCGCTTGAAAAAGGTCTTCTAACAATTGTGGGGAGGGCTGTGTAATGGAAACTAATACCAACGTTCACACTCCTATCACCCCTGCACCACTTCTTTACAGCCAGCTACCTGAATCGATGCGCCATACGATGATGGTGCGTAATCAGCGTAATGCAGGGTTAATCAACGGACCTGTGCTTGATACCGCCGACTGGATGAGCAGCGTCTTCAATACACCACCAAGCCGCCATCGCCTCTATTGTGCGATGGGCCTCACTGTTTCGCTGATTATCGGTGGTGAAGTGATGCGTGTACTTACGGGGCAAAACTTGCAAGGCGTGGCACTCCCAAAAGAAGATGTGACAAGTTTTCTGAAGCCACTCCATGGCCTTATGAAATATGACTATCATGCGCTTGATAACAAAAATAGCTGGATGAAAATTGCCCATTTTGGCGGCGTGAGCCTTGCCGGATTCACGGGGGCTTTTCTTGCTAGCAAACTTTATTTTCAAAAACGTGAAGATAGCCTTCGTCACCCTAAATATCTGGATGAATACGAAGAATCAGCAACATTCTCTCAGGGTAAACCATGGGGAACTCTGGCCGCAATTACGGCGGTTCCTGGTGCTTCTGCTGGCTTTACTCACCTTGCGCCAGTGGTGCCATTCCTCAATTATGGTGTGACCTTGGGCAATCGATTCATGCTTTCTAGCGGCTTTAAAATTGCAGCACCTGGCGTTGGCAAATTTATGAGTAACTCTTATTCCACTTATAAATTTGGCCCCAGCAAACTCATTGACTACATGATCAATTATTTGTGCGAAAATAAAGATGACATCCCTGTTCAGCTGCCAGAGATTGCACGTGGTATTCTTGGCCCTTGGTTTGGGGATGTGGCTGACGATAAAATTCAGGCGTTCATGACGGAAGCCATGACTATTCGTGAAAAACACTTCCGCAAAGGTGGTATGTTGCCAGAGCAGCAGAAAGCCTGTAAAAAGGAATTAACCGCCCATTTCCATAAGGATGGATTGGAACAAACATTGCTGAAAATTGGCTTGGACCCTAAGTCTGCAAAAATCGGTGATAATGGCGTGATTGGGAAATTCAGTGAGATTTTTGAAAAAGAATCAGTAAAATTGCGCAATGATTATGCGACGGCCTATGACAAACGCCATGCTGATTTACCAGAGGAAATTAAAGCGATTACGCTGGAAGAACCCGTACGTAAAGAATCACTTTCCTCGCGCAATGCTATTAGTCAGTTGGCGGCTGAACCCAGCAAACAAAAAATTCGGGCTATACCGCCAGCCAGTTTTGTGAAAAAAGCAATGGAAAGCAAAGTAAGCACATCGCAAATCTTAGCTTAAAAGCCGAGATATTGGCTAATCCAACCAAAGCCAATGCTAAACCCAACCACAAACCCATAGAGCACAAAAACAGTCCAGATTGCAGAGCAAATGGTGAGGAAATATCCCACCATTAAAGCCACGCCGTCTTTTTCAATCAACGCCAAACTTAATACGCTAATCGTAAGGCCTGGCAAAGAGTTTACAAAGACAATGGGTAAAAACAAAATGCCCGAGAGGACTACAATCGTATAACCAACCAGACGATCCGTGAGTGGTGTAAACCAGTGCTGACGACGAGGGCGACTGAATTTCTCCAGTAGTGCGACAATGGTTGCAGATTTATTGAGCAGCATCGAAACTTTTTCACTCGAAAAACGTGCCTGCCCTACTCTTTGAGGAAGCTTGATTTGTTCTTCATTGCGCGCCAACTGCCAACCTAGCAGCACGAGCGGAAGGCCTGTAATGGCGGAAAAACCAGGAATCGGATTGGGAAAGGAATTAGGAATAGCAAATAGCATGATAATAAATCCAAAACCACGATGCCCCATCATCGACATGAGGTAATCAATCGAGACTTCCTTGGGAGGAAGTTCCTGCGCGGAGTGGCGAAGAAATTTTGATGTACGGCTATGCTGATGTGAATCCATACTTTTCTTTTACCGCAAAGCAACCGTGCCTTACAAGCGCATTCTGCTTAATTGCTCAAAGGCTTCAGGCGTTCCCATATCTGACCAACCAAAATCTGGTGTCTGCATCACCCACAAATCATTCGTTTTTTCTAGCAAAGCATAATCAAGCGAAAGCGCTTCAACATTGCGCCATGCTTGGTTTTGCAAAATTACATTGGCATTGGGACTCAACACTATTGGAGTGGCTTCTACTGCTTCAAAAATCTCGGGAGCGTATTGCTTGAGCTGGCGATAAAGAACGGTGGCAGACGCACATACCATCCCTGCATTCCACCAATAGTTTCCATTGGCCAGATAACACTCTGCGGTGGCGGCATCCGGTTTTTCAACAAACGCCTCTACTTCACACACATGCTCATTTTCAAATAGATTTTTGCCGGCATGAATATAACCATATTGTGTGCTGGCATGGGTGGGAGGCACGCCGAATACCAGCATTTTCTGATGAGAAATAGCTATGGTTGCCGCCTGATGGAACATGATCGTAAATGCGTTATTCTGCTCTATCCATTGGTCGGCGGGCATAATGAATAAACAGGCATTTTTGTGAATATTGGCACGAGCATAATGCACTGCAAAAGCAACAGCCGCACCAGTATTATGAGGCGCTTCTTCCAGCAACAAATGCACCTGCACATTCTTCTCAAAACAGGCGGATTTTATTTCCTGCTGTGCAAGACCTGCATAGCGTTCAGCCGCTACGACAATCATTTGGCTCACATTTTGGATGGCACAACGGCGCAATGTTTCATGCAAAAGGGTTTGTCCATTGGGCAGGCACACAAAAGGTTTGGGGCATTCAGGCGTAGAAATCGGGTAGAGCCGTTTGCCCGCACCCCCCGCGAGAATTACGGGAATAATGGGCAGATTAGTGAGTGCCATCACTAACCAATGTTAGGCCTTCGGTTGCCAGCACATTCGTTAAACGTTGCGTCAGACGATCAAGCCCCGCTTGAGAACTCGCCTCTGCCCGCGCGACCAGAATCGCTTGCGTGTTAGAGGCACGCAGCAACCACCAACCATCCGGCGTTTGGGCACGCACACCGTCCACATCCAAGAATGCCTCACCACTGGCTTTCAGTTGCGCGGCCACGCGCTCAACAATTGCAAATTTATGCTCTTCCGCGCAGTTCATGCGGATTTCTGGCGTGCTATAACTTACCGGAAAATCTGCGCGAATCTGCGCCAATGTTTTCGTATGTGCGCTCAGCACATTCAGCAAACGAATGCCTGCATAAAGCGCGTCGTCGAAACCATAATAATCATCCGCGAAGAAAATATGGCCACTCATTTCGCCTGCCAGCGGCGCGCCTGTTTCTTTCATTTTCGTTTTAATATGTGAATGCCCTGTTTTCCACATCAGCGGGTTACCACCAAGTTGCTTGACGCGCGCAAAGGTGTAGTCACTGGCCTTTACATCTGCAATCACGGTCGCGCCTTTGTGCTTGGCGAGCACCTCTTCGGCATAAACCGCAATCAACTGGTCGCCCCATAGAATTACCCCTTCAGCATCCACCACACCAATGCGGTCTGCGTCGCCGTCAAATGCAATGCCGAGGTCGCAGTGATGTGCTCTGACACACGCAATCAGCTGCTGCAAGTTTTCTGCCACGGTGGGGTCTGGGTGATGCGCGGGGAAAGTGCCGTCAATCACTTCATTGAGCAAAATATGTTCGCCGCCAAGCTGTTTAACCATCGCTGCCAATACTTCACCGCCTGCGCCATTGCCCGCGTCCCACGCCACGCGCAATGCTTTGCCGCCTTTGGCAAAACCCTGCACAAGGCGCGCCACATAGGCGTCAAACACTGGCGTATCTGAAGTGCTGCCTTGGCCAGCGCCAAACTGCCCTGCCAACGCACGCGCACCAAAAGATTTAATGGTGGCACCGAACACGGATTTGCCATG
>JAIXRX010000100.1 GCA_027485005.1 Alphaproteobacteria bacterium | reverse complement strand
GCTTTGGTTTGCTCTGGGTCTGGTGCCAAGTGCAAATAGCAGAACAATACTTGGTCTGGGCGCAGCATCGCGCATTCTGCTGGCTGTGGCTCTTTCACTTTCACCACGAGTTCTGCTTTCGCAAAAATCTCGGTGGCGTCTTTGGCGATTGTCGCGCCCGCTTCCACATACATCGCATCGTCAAAACCAATCGCATGGCCTGCATTAGTTTGCACCAATACCTTGTGGCCATTTGCCACCAGCTCGCGCACGCCAGAAGGCGTGACGCCCACGCGGTATTCATGATTTTTAATCTCTTTAGGTACGCCGATAAGCATTGGGAAACTCCTATGTTAGAAAAGGCTATTAATGCCCGTTCTTCTAGCAAAATCCTGCCAACTGGCAAGGTTTTTTATGCCTATCTTGAGCGCAGAAGCGCGAACGAGCCCTCAGCACCGCGCCATGTGAGGCGCAGGAGCGCCGATAGCGGGCGCAAACATAAAAAGGCCAGTAGGCCGACACAGCCTTGAGCTATCCTCATCTGAGCGCAAGGAGGCGCGAAGGGAGGAAAACGCAAAAACCCTACACAAACGCCACAATGCCGTCGCCGATAATCTGCACGGCTAAAGCCGCCAGCAGCACGCCCAGCAAGCGTTCCAGAATCACACGGCCAGTAAAGCCCATGAGCTTATCAATCGGGCCAGACAGGCGAAACACCAGCCAGCAGCACGCCACCACCACGGCCAAAACCGCCAGCATAATCGCGTAATTCACAGGGTCGCCGCCTGTTTTGCTGGCCAAAAGAATCGTCGCGGTCATGGCACCCGGCCCCGCAATCATCGGGATGGCCAGTGGAAACACCGCAATATTACTGCTGTGGTCATGCTCGATACTCGCTTCCGCGGTACTGGCTTTGCGTTGTTCGCGTTTGCTGAAAATCATTTCCCACGCAATGTAAAATAGCATCAAACCACCTGCGATGCGGAAAGCAGGAATGCTGATGCCCAACACTTCCAGCAGTGGTGCCCCCGCGAGCGTAGAAGCCGCCAGAATGCACCATGCAATGATCACTGATTTATTGGCAATTTTGCGGCGCGCGGCTTCACTCATTGACGCCGTCAGCGTCAAGAAAATCGGCAACAACCCTGGTGGGTCAATCACCACAAACAAGGTGGCTAATGCGTCTTTCAAAAATGCTAAATCCATGATGCGTCCTTTGATTACTGCCGTGTGCTTAATTTTTTGTATAGCGCCTGAATCAATTGAGTCACGTTAAATAACGTTCCAATAGCTATGAATAATAGAAGTTGATAGAGGGGAATCAATACAAACAACAAACCATTTAGAGCATCGATATTAATATAAAATAAATCATAATATATGTATGTTGAATACAGCCCTAAAAACATCTGAAGTGAAATAATCCACCAGCCAAGTTTGTCTTGTGGCACATTTAGCAATGTATTTAGCAAACAAATCTGAGGACTTATCAGCCATAACCATAAGAGAAATGACTCAAGCGATAAGGTCATATTCTCAAGCACAATAACCCCAGCAGCACATGCCGTTAATGCTAAAATAACTTGCGAGAGACGATAAAGAGGCATGTTTTCTCCTATGTTTTTTGCTGAAGCGCTGAACGCCGCGACATATCTTCAATCAGCGGCACGGCAGCCATGAGCAATAAAAGCAACGCCAGCGGTATTACGCTCGAAAAACCAAAACGCTGGAAAGCCAACGCGCCAAGCACGCCACCGATAAAAAACGAGCCAATAATATACACATTCATCCATAAACGGCTGCCATGAAAACGCTGCTCAGACAGTGGGTCCACATGTTCATAAATATATTTTCCTAGCTCAATGCCAATGTCGGTAAACATCCCCGTCACATGGGTGGAGCGAATCTCACCATGAGAAATCTTAGTCACCATCGCGTTTTGCAGCCCCATAATAAAACTTAGCAAGCCAATGGTGGCATTGAAAGTGAGTTCAAATCCTTTGAGTAAACTAACCGCCGCAATCAGGCCAAAGAGCAGCAAAAGCAGCGCTTCTAGCAATAGCGCATAGGCAAACTCGCTGGTGAAATGGCGCGCCCGTGCGAAGCGTATCAACAGCGTGCAGACGGTCGAACCCAACACAAACGCAAGTAAAAAGCCCGTAATCACCATGGCCGCATGCCACTGATGCAGCGCCACATAATCCGCTAATTCGGAAAGCACGCCCGTCATGTGCGAGGTGTAGCGATGAATGGCCATGAACCCGCCCGCATTTATCGCCCCTGCCACAAACGCCAACACCACGCCCAAATGCAGGTTGGAAGCATTGGTGCGATGTGTCGCGGTGAGGGTGCGGATATAATGTCGAGCCATGTAAGTGATTATACATAAAACATGGCCACACTTCTAAACAAATGCGCTACGCCATAAAATATTGCGCCACACCCCACAGGCCAAAGCCAACAAACAGCGCCGCTGCAATTTGGCGAATTCTATCCAGCGGCATGCGCTGCAATAGTTTTTCGCCCACAAGCACGGCTGGGATATTCGCGATTAACATGCCCAGCGTGGTGCCGATGACCACCATGGTGATAGCATCATATTGTGCGCCGAGCGCCACGGTGGCTAGCTGCGTTTTGTCACCCATTTCCGCCACAAAAAACAAGCCAGCACTTGCCCAAAATGCCCCCCAGCTACCCACATCTTCTTCTAGCTCGTCCGCCTTGTCAGGAATCAGCGTCCATAGGCCAATCACCACAAAACTCAGGGAAATGGCTAGCTTCACCCAGCTCGCTTCAAACATATTGCCAATCCAGTGCCCTACCCACGCCGCCATGGCATGATTGAGCAAAGTGGCCACTAGAATGCCCGCAATAATCGGCCATGCCTTGCGGTAGCGTGCCGCCAACATAAAGGAAAGCAGTTGGGTTTTGTCCCCAATTTCGGCCACAGCCACCAAGGAGGTTGAAGAAATAAGTGCGTCAAATGCCATAAAAAAACTCGTGGGACAGGGCGTGTGAATAACCAAACGACGAACAAGCCCGCCCCAACCCGTTGGATGGCTTATTGGTCGTTGGTCTCACCAAAACAGTAGGCCTAGCCTATGTTCAAAAGCACCATGCCGTTGTATCCAAACTCATTTGGCAGCAAGTATGTTGATGCTTTTTTTCTTCACGCGGAAGAAAAGGTTACTCCCCAAAAACATAATGAGCGTGTTAAAAGCCCCACCCCTTTCTGTCAATGAAAGATTTGAAAAGCGCGCTGCTAATGCTAACATCATACGCATGGCCAAATATATCTGCACTAGATGTCATTACGACGAAAAGCCGCGTTTCAAAAAGCGCGGCAGTGGCAAAACTGAATTTTATGCGTGGATGGCCTTTCCCTTCGGCATCCCATACAGCCTGTGGCGCATGCTCAGCAAAACGGTAGAATGCCGCTATTGTGGCAGCAGTTTTGTGGTTAAACAAAGCAGCCCGCTGGGGCAAACCACCATGGCAATTATTGCGGCCGAACTACGCGCGGTCGAAAGCATGAAGCCAGCGATTGAAGTGCAAACTGCCGCCATCAACGCCCGCCAAGACGCTTTTTTTGTCGCCCCCGCCTTTCCTGCTCAGCCCGCTCCCGCCCGAGACGTTTCTGCCACAGATGACACACCAAAATCTAAGCGCACCATCGATCCTGACGCGTGGTAGATGAAAATGGTTGATAAGTAAGGTGCGCTTTCCTCTAATCAGCCACATCACTTTTATCAGAGGGACGTTCGTATGTTATCTATTCAAGACAAAGATGCTTTTACCATAAATGGCTTTATCATCCTCCTTTTGGCGCTCGCCTCTGTGGTCGCTTGCTTGCTCATTTTTCCATTCGCATTCTTCCCGCTATCACTGATACCCGCAGGGGTGATTGGGTTTATTGCACTCACTGGCTTCACCACACTGCAACCCAATGAGGCGCGCGTCATCACCTTTTTTGGGGAATATGTTGGCACTATTAAAAGCAGCGGTTTTCTTTTCACGCTGCCTTTTTCTCAAAAAGATTTAGTGCCCCTCAAACTCATCAATTTCATGACCGACCACCTCAAAGTGAATGACAAAAACGGCAACCCGATTGAGATCGCAGCCGTGATTGTTTGGCGAGTGACCGATGCGGCCAAGGCTTCTTTTAACGTGGATAATTATAAAAACTTTGTGGCCAACCAAAGCGACACCGCTCTTCGCGCCCTTGCAGCACATTACCCGTATGACTCCGAAACCGAACATTCGTTGCGCGGCAATATCGACGAAATTGCACAAAAATTAAAAGAAGTGCTGCAAGAAAAACTTTCAGTCGCTGGGATTATTATTGAAGAAACCAAACTCAGCCATCTGGCCTATTCTGCTGAAATTGCCATGGCAATGCTCAAGCGCCAGCAAGCGGCGGCACTGTTCCAAGCGCGCCAATTTATGGTGGAAAATGCTCTTTCGATGATTGACGAAGTTATTGCCCATTTTGAAACCAAAGGAAATGTGAATTTCACCAACGACAAAAAAGCAGACCTCATCAACAGCCTGCTGGTGGTCATGACCTCAGACAAAGAATCTCACCCTGTCTTAAACGTAGGAAAATAACATGGATCCGATCATTTATTATGTTCTCAGCGCTGTTACCTTTGGTGAAATTTGTGCTGCTTATTTTCTTTATAGCAAAAGCAGAAATTTTGTTTCTCGCGCGTTCAAAACTACTGCATCTATTAAAGAAATCACTCAAGCAGCAGAAGGCAAACGCCGCGCATTGATTAGCTATCAAGACGCTTTAGGGAAGTCTTATGAGAAGGAAATCCCCCTCATTCTTAACCGCCCGATGACAGCCGCCGCAGACACGCAGCCCAAAGAAGTGGATGTTTTGGTGGCAGACCATGATTCCACCATTGTTAAACAAAACCATTTTATTAGCCTTTGGATGATTCCTGTGGCCATGGCCGCTTCCGCGGCGATGCTTTGTTTTGTTATGATTTTATTGTCTGTTACCCAGTAAAAAAACGCTTTCATCATCGCCATTTGACTTGCATCAAAGCAGATAAATGAGAGTTGCGCTTAACATGTGCCCCATTCAGGCCATTTATTTAGCGTGCATCGATGACAAAAGAAAAAACTCCCCACTGGCTGGGCATGGAAGCCCCGCGCTACACCAGCTACCCCACCGCGCATCATTTTTCGTCCCATGTGGGGGCGGATGACTACCGCGAGTGGCTGTCGGCATTAGACGAAAACAGCACCATTTCGGCCTATGCGCATGTGCCCTTTTGCAAAGAGTTATGCTGGTTTTGCGGCTGCCACACCAAAATGACCAAGCGCTATGAGCCGAT
>JAIXRX010000166.1 GCA_027485005.1 Alphaproteobacteria bacterium | reverse complement strand
GCGAGGGTGATTTTTTGCTGCAAATCCGCTGGCACTGCCTCGCGCGATTTCTCATTGTCGTCCCATGCCAGCACCGCTGCACCGCTTTCTACCAACGCTTCAGCCGTGGCTAAGCCGGACTTGCCAAGCCCAAAAACACCCACAGCTTTATTGCGATAGAGCGGAAGAGGAATCATGCGCGTGCCCTTCCTAGCGTAGCTTCAAAGTGGTGAGCGCGATGATGGCCAGAATCACCGACACAATCCAAAAACGAATGACCACAGTCGGTTCTTTCCAGCCTTTTTTCTCATAGTGGTGATGCAGTGGCGCCATGCGGAAAATGCGCTTGCCAGTGGTTTTATAGGAGAAGACTTGCAGAATCACAGAAACCGCTTCCGCCACAAATAATCCACCCGCAATCACCAACACCAATTCATGTTTGATAATCACGCTAATCGTGCCAAGCGCACCGCCCAGCGCAAGGCTGCCTGTATCCCCCATAAAGACCATCGCAGGTGGCGCGTTGTACCACAAAAAGCCAAGGCCAGCTCCGATGAGTGCTGCGCAGAACACCGCCAATTCGCTTGCGCCTGCCACATTGTGCAATTGTAGATAATTAGAAAACACCACATTGCCCACCAAATACGCAATCAGTGCAAACGTGGCCGCGACAATCATAACAGGCACGGTAGCAAGCCCGTCCAGCCCGTCGGTCAGATTCACCGCATTGGAGCTACCCACAATCACCGTGGCAGCAAACGGAATAAACAACCAACCCAAATCAATCATCATATTTTTGAAAAATGGCACGGTGAGAATGTTCACATATTGTGGCGCGCTGTAGGTTTGCACCGCAAGCGCAGCGACTGCCGCCACCGAAAATTGCAGCAACAATTTTTGTTTGCCAGAAATGCCTTTGGTGTTGCGCTTGGTGAGTTTCAAATAATCGTCACCAAAACCAATCACGCCATAAACCAGCGTGACGCCAAGCACCAACCACAGATAAATATTGCTGAGCGAACCCCACAATACACAGGAAATCGTGATGGCTAAAAGCATCATCACGCCACCCATGGTCGGCGTGCCTTTTTTGGTCAGTAAGTGGCTTTCAGGGCCGTCTTCACGAATCGGCTGGCCTTCCCCCTGCTTGGATTTCAACCAAGCAATCACATGCGGGCCAATCAGAAAAGAAATAATCAGCGCGGTAAAAAAAGCGCCAGCACTGCGAAAGGTGATATATTTAAAAACATTGAGAATGCTGTAATGTTCCGCCAACGGATAGAGCCAAGAATACAGCATGAATAAACCCCCAATGTTTTTGTTTTTTTAAGATTCGATATGCTTTCTTACACCTTCCACCAATTGGTAAATCAGACTGCCGTGCGAACCTTTGCATAGGAGCATATCACCCGCGCGCATTTCTGCAAGTAGGGGCGGCAATAAATCCGCCGCCTGTGGTGCGTAGGACGCACGCATCGATTCTGGCAAAGCGTCAAACACTGGTTTCATCGCAGCGCCGGAGGCAAAAACTTTGTCAGGCTTTGCCGCTATAATCGCTGGAATAAGGCTCTGATGAAGGCTTTCCGACTGCGCACCTAACTCACGCATTTCCCCCAGCACCGCCATATACCGCCCTGCCCCTTGTGCTTGCGCGCGCAACAAACCGAGTTTTTCCAGCGCCGATTTCATGGATGCAGCGGAGGCATTGTAGCTGTCATCCAGCAGCGCAAGGCTTCCACCTTGATACGGCAAAACGTCCAACCGACCACGGCCAACAGGTTCTTCAAACGCTGAAAGCGCTGCAAGCCCTTGCGCTACTGGCAGCTCAAGCGCCAACAAAACAGCGGCCACACTGGCCACCACACTGCCCCAATGCAAGCCAATCGCGCGCACCACCACTTGGTGCTCTTCTTGCCCTACACGCAACCCTACCACGGTTCCTTCACGCGAAACACGCACCTCTAAAATCCGCACATCATGCGCGCTTGCACTGCCAAATAAAATTTGCGTATGGGCAGCACTCGCTTTTTGTAAAATTGGCGTGTGAGGATTATCACCATTCATCACCGCCACACCGGATGTTTCCAGCCCTTCAAAAATCTCTGCCTTGGCGCGCGCAATCCCTTCAATCGAATCAAAGAACTCGATATGCACCGCTTCCACCGTGCTTACCAACGCCACATGTGGGCGGGCTTGCGCCGTGAGCGCACGAATCTCGCCCGCATGGTTCATACCCATTTCAATCACTGCAAAATCGGCAGATGCTGGCATGCGCGAAAGCGTGAGCGGCACACCAAAATGATTATTGAGATTGCCTTGGGTAGCAAAGGTTTGGCCATAGGCCGCAAGCGCTAATCGTAACGCTTCTTTGCTGCTGGTTTTGCCCACACTACCCGTCACACCAACTACTTTGCCAGCAAAGCGAGCGCGGGCGAATGCGCCTAGTTGTTCAAGTGCGCGCGTGGTGTCATTCACCACCAATTGCTGTGCGGTTGGCACGCCTTCGATCGCGCGCGAAACCACCACCGCACTCGCACCTTTTTCTATCGCGCCTTTTACAAAATCATGGCCATCCACACGCTCGCCAACAATCGCCACAAAGATATCGCCTGCTGCCACACTGCGTGAATCGATGGAGACATTTTCCGCCACCCAATCAGCACCCGCAGGCAATGCAATGCCCAAGGCGCGCGCGGCATCTTCAGCTTTCCAAAGGGGAGCGTTTACGCTTTCCATGCGCGAATCACTTCTACGTCATTAAATGGCAGCACGTCTTTTCCAATGGTCTGCGTGGTTTCATGGCCTTTGCCTGCCACCAGCACCATATCACCACTTTGCGCATGCGAGAGCGCATAGGCAATTGCTTGCGCGCGGTCACCCACATTGTGCGCGTGTGGCGCAGCGGCTTGCACCGCGGCACGAATGGCTGCGGGGTCTTCACTACGCGGATTATCGTCCGTTATCACCACATGGTCGGCCAATCGCGCCGCTGCTTCACCCATCAGCGGGCGCTTGCCGGTATCGCGGTCACCACCACAACCAAACACCACCCATAATTGGTTTTGCACATGTGGGCGCAGCGCCGAAATAGCCTGCTCCAACGCGCGCGGCGTATGCGCATAATCCACCACCGCGCCAACATTATTTTTTGCGACCGGCACCAGCTGCATGCGGCCTGGCACACCCTGTAACTCCGACAAATGCGGCAATAATTTTTCAAGCGCAACACCCGCGCCATGTACCAACCCTAACGCCGCCAAAATATTCATTGCTTGGAAGCGGCCAATCAATGGAATCACCCCTTGCCACGGCGTACCCAAGAGATTGAGCGAGAGTTTGAGGCCGTGCGGCGTGGGTTCAGCACTTATCAAATTAAACTCAGGCGCACCCGCACCAAAGCGCAGAATCCTTTGCCCACGCTGGTTTGCAAGCGCGACTAAATTTTCTGCGCGGGCGTCTTCGACATTGATCACCGCAACCCCTTCACTTGGCAAAAGCGCATCAAATAATCGGCGTTTGGCCGCAAAATATTCATCATCCGTTTTGTGATAATCCATGTGGTCGCGCGCGATATTGGTAAAGGCCGCCGCTTTCAAATGCACCGCGTCTAAGCGATGTTGATGCAAGCCATGCGACGATGCTTCCATCGCGACTGCACGAATCGATTGATTGGCCAGCGTATGTAATACGCGATGCAGTGACACGGGATCAGGTGTGGTGTGCGTGCCTTCAATTTTGCCAATATGCGCGCTGTGCACGCCAAGGGTGCCAAGGCTGGCCGCGCGAACACCCGCTACATCAAACAGCTGACGCGCAAATTCCGCGGTGGATGTTTTGCCGTCCGTTCCCGTGACTGCCACCATCATTTCTGGTTGCTGCGGATAAAGCGCCGCCGCAAAAAACGCCAGCGCTTTGCGCGCTGAATCCGCAACTAAATGCGTTGCGTTCAATCCTTCTGGCATTGTCACATCATTGTCAGTCAGAATAGCAACGGCACCTGCATTCACTGCCTGTGCAATGAAATCTTTACCATGCACTTTTTCACCAGCAAGCGCAGCAAATATCGTACCCGCCTGTACCGCACGAGAATCGGCCGTGATATGAGAAAACTCAATATTCACTTCGCCCTGCACCACGCGCAAAAGACCATCATATTGCCCTAAAATATTAGTGAGATTTGGCACGCTCTAACCTTTCTCGCGCATGTTGTAACCACTGTGGATCTTGCGCGGCATTGCCGGTGCTGAAATCGGGTTTAATCGCCAAAAGCGGGCCCATGCGCGCCACCACTTTACCCACCACAGGCGCTGCAATCCAGCCCCCCGTGGCAAAGCCATAAGTCGATTTATTGCCACGCGGTTCATCCACCATCGCATAGACAATATAGCGTGGTTTTTCGGCAGGAAAAACTCCCATAAATGAAACGATTTTGTCATTGCCCGCATAGCCACCTGATTTCACTTTTTCTGCTGTACCCGTTTTTCCGCCCACATGATAGCCAGCGGCATTCGCTTTGCTTGCCGTGCCATATTCCACCACCAAACGCAGCAAATGGCGCATATCTTCCGTCACTTCTGGGCGTACCACTTCAGCCCCTTTGCTGGCATTCATACGACCGTTTTTCTTAATGGTTAGTTGTTTAAAATGGCCATTATCTACAATAGACGCCAACGCACGAGCCAAATGCAGCGGCGTAACCGACATACCGTGACCAAAGGAAATGGTCATGGTATTCACTTCTTTCCAATCTTTGGGATACATCGGCAAGCCGCGCTCCGG
>JAIXRX010000126.1 GCA_027485005.1 Alphaproteobacteria bacterium | reverse complement strand
CTTTCCGCTTGGGGATTTTGGAATATGCAACACAGCAAAGGCCCGCTCGTGTCGCTCGCACGCTGGCTGGGCGAAGGGAATCTTAAAGCTATTTCCTTATGGATTCACCACTGGTTTACCGATATTCCTGACGTCGTGCATGGCATCATTATCATCATGGCCACCATCGGCGCATGGCGCGCTGCCCATGCCATCATCGATATGTTTTATACGCAATTAGTTATCACAGATTGGCGCATTTTGTTGCGTCGTGGCGTGTATAGTATCGATATCATTGAACTCGACCGCAGGCGCATTGCATCCGTTGGTATTCATCAAAGTTTTTATGGCCGAATCTTTCATTATGGCTATATCTATATTCAAGGCTTCGGCGCAAGCATCTACGGCTTGCCTGCCCTTGCTAAACCCCACCTCATTCAGCAGTATATTCACTCATGACCTCACCTTACGCTTCATTTCTTGCCCTTGCCAATACCATGGCAGACGACGCACGCCGCATTGCGCTGCATTATTTTCGCACGCCGGTAGAAAACACCTTAAAGCCAGACCTTTCACCTGTTTCACAAGCTGACCAAGCGATTGAAGCCGCATGGCGCAAACGCATTGCGGAAACGTTTCCAGAGCATGGTATTTTGGGCGAAGAAACAGGCCAAACCAAAACCGACGCAGAATATGTTTGGGTGCTTGACCCGATTGATGGCACACGCGCATTTCTTGCAGGCATGCCCACCTTTGGCTGCCTCATTGCGCTGTGCCACAAAGGCGTGCCTGTGCTTGGCCTCATCGAACATCCCGCAACAAAGGACCGTTTGATCGGATTGAGTGGTGAAGCGTCAACCCTCAATGATAAACCCATTAAAACGCGGAGCTGCGAAACGTCATCGGATGCTACTTTTTCTACCACCTCGCCGTTTCTTTTTGCGCGCCACATGCATGGTCTCATTCGCGGCATCATGAGCAACATGAAAAACAATGTGCTGGGCAAAGACTGCATGGCCTATTCCATGCTAGCAAGTGGCCATGTGGACGCGGTAATTGAAGCAGGCCTGAAGCCCTATGATTTCTGTGCACTCGTGCCCGTCATTCAAGGCGCAGGCGGTATCATTACCGATTGGCAAAACCAACCACTGACATTGCAATCCGACGGTAAGGTGATTGTGTGTGGCAGCGCAGGCCTGCATACCGAACTTCAACCGCAACTCGCGAATTTTTAACATGACCCAACCTATTCATATTATTGGCGCAGGTCTTGCCGGTTCCGAAGCCGCATGGCAAGCCGCGCAAGCAGGCGTAAAAGTAGTGCTGCACGAAATGCGCCCCGTAAAAAAAACGCCTGCGCACCAAGGCGAAGGCTGCGCCGAACTTGTTTGCTCCAACTCATTTCGCAATGACGATGTCGGTTCAGGTATCGGGCTGCTGCATGAAGAAATGCGCCGCGCAAACTCACTGATTTTGAGCATGGGCGACAAACATAAATTGCCCGCAGGTGGTGCCCTTGCCGTGGACCGTGAAGCCTTTAGCGCTGCTGTCACAGCCATACTCGAAGCCCATCCCAACATCACGATAGTGCGGGAAGAAATCACTGCGCTACCAACCGAAGGCTTGACAGTCGTCGCCTCTGGCCCGCTGACGTCCGACGCATTGGCCGCCGACATCCTCAAACATACGGGCGAAGAATATCTTTCGTTTTTCGACGCCATTGCACCGATTATCTCCACCGAATCTATCGACATGAGCAAAGCGTGGATGCAGTCGCGCTATGATAAAGTGGGCCCCGGCGGCACTGGCAAAGACTATATCAACTGCGCCATGAACAAAGAACAATATGACGCTTTCATTCATGAATTGCTGGTCGGTGAAAAGGGCGACTTCAAAGAATGGGAGAAAAACACGCCGTATTTTGAAGGTTGTTTGCCGATTGAAGTGATGGCCGAACGTGGCGTTGAAACCTTGCGTTTTGGCCCCATGAAACCGGTTGGCCTCACCAGCCCACACACGACCGAGAAACCATATGCGGTGGTGCAACTGCGCCAAGACAATGCGCTGGGCACACTTTACAACATGGTGGGTTTTCAAACCAAACTCAAATGGGGTGAACAACAGCGTATTTTCCGCATGATTCCAGGTTTGGAAAATGCCGAATTCGTGCGCCTTGGCGGTTTGCATCGTAATACTTTCATTCAAAGCCCTAAATTACTGGACGGCGTTTTGCGCCTTAAATCTGCGCCGCATTTGCGTTTTGCAGGGCAAGTTACTGGCGTGGAAGGCTATGTGGAAAGTGCAGCGATTGGCTTGCTCGCGGGGCGTTTTGCAGCGGAAGAAGCATTAGGCAAAACCATCACGCCACCGCCTGCCACCACCGCACTTGGCGGATTGCTGGCACATATTACGGGCGGTGGAGACGCCAAACATTTCCAGCCCATGAACATTAATTTTGGTTTGCTGCCACCGATTGAAGGCAAAATGCGCAAAGACGCTCGCCGCCCGTTTATGGTCGAACGCGCGCTCAAAGATAATGCGCAATGGTTGGGGATTGCTTATGTGCCGCCCGCAAAATCCGAAGAACGCAAAAGCGCCTAACG
>JAIXRX010000091.1 GCA_027485005.1 Alphaproteobacteria bacterium | reverse complement strand
TTAAGAAAATATCAAACGTATAAGATATTCTTTGGTACATAAAAAAACCCCTAGCTGAAAATCAGCTAGGGGTTTTTTATTAGGAGGATATCTCTAGAGATAATAGACGTAGTTGCGGCGGCATTGACGGTATAAAAGATACCCAAACGCAACCGAGAAAACAGTAATGCAGAGCACCTTCAACATGAGCTCTATGGAAGGCAACCGCTGGAAATAAACCAACTCGAGCAATGGACTCATCAAAACAAAAAATGGATTCATTTCGATTAAGTGTTTCACTTTTTCCGGAACCGCATCAATCGGATAAACCACAGCGGTAAACCACATTAACACATTCATCAGCACTGTCAGCGCCTCTCCAAGGTCACGAACATAAGGAGCCGCATAAGCTAAACCTGTACTAACGGCCATGACAGAAATGAGGACGGGTATAAAATAAAGTGGCCACAGAAAAACGTAGGGACTGAATGGCTTGCCAAGAAACATCGCGAATACATACATGGTAGTAAACGAGATAAAATAGACATAGGTTGATTTAAATACGTCCGCGATTGGAAAAGTCGTCGATGAGATGATGCAACGTTTAAGCGTTTCAGCTTGGGCCAACAGAGAGAAGTTTGCTCCCACCAATGTGCTAGACATAAAGCCCCACAAAGGGAGCGTACAGATAATATAGAGAAGATAGTTTTCTTGAGAACTATGGAGAATCATCGGCATAATGATTCCAAAAACCATCACCATAGACATTGGCTGTAGAGTCGTCCAGATAATGCCGAGGAACGAGTTACGGTATTGGCGCCCTAAGGCATGACGAGCAATAAAAATAGCCGTTAACCAGTAATATTTATCAAAGAAAACGGACCATTGCCCTAACTTTTTCATATTTAAACTCTTTTCAAAGACTAATCAGGCAAATGCAGAATATCACGTCGGTATTGTTTCATAATCTCCGCCCCAGTTCCTTCATTAATAATCTGGCCCTGATGCATTAAGATAAAGCGATTACAAACCGACATCATCTCATCCACACTATGGCTTACAAAAATAGTAATTGCAGAATTATCAACCTGACGGCGAATTTCTTGAGCAGATTTGTGAGTGAACCCAGCATCCCCTGCAGCAAAAACTTCATCAAGGAGCAAAATATCTGGATGCTGAAAGATCGCAGAAGAAAAGGCCAAACGCGCCATCATCCCAGAAGAATAAGACTTAAGCGGCACATCAATTTTCTCTCCAAGTTCCGAAAAATCAATGATCAGCTGTTCAACATATGGATTATATTCACTTAACTTACCGCGATACGCATACGAAAGGCGAATATTCGCACGCCCCGTTGCTTCACCATCAAATCCAGCGCCCATCTCAATTAATGGCACAATATTACCCACAACCTCACGATGTCCAGATTGGACGGGGTAATTTCCCGAAATAACCTTTAATAATGATGATTTTCCGGAGCCATTGCACCCTATAACCGCCACGCGATCACCAACTTTTGCTTCAAAGCTAACATTCTTTAAAATGGGAATGCCTGTGCTTTTCAGGCGTTTACCTGCTAAAATCCACTGACGCAGCGTCGAGGCGCGTGCATGCGTATCGACCCCGTTCACACAAACATTTTGAATAGAAATATGTGCTTGACTCATAGCCACCGCTTATAAGGACTTTTAGTGGCTTTGCAAGAATAGATTTTAGCGGAAGATACTCTTCAAAAAGCATCCAAACCATTGCCTCTGAGATATCAAAAGCTACCAATTAGCTCCTCTCGAGCAAATATGTAGAAATATTTGTATAAAACATCAAACCCCTGTTATAAAAATTCCATCACTCGTTCAGCAAAGGCATAAACTATGGCACGCAAAGGCATTATCCTCGCAGGTGGTTCTGGCACTCGGTTGTGGCCGGTCACGCTGCCGGTTTCTAAGCAGCTTTTGCCGATTTATGATAAGCCGATGATTTATTATCCGCTCAGCGTGCTCATGCTTGCTGGCATTCGTGAAGTGCTGATTATCTCCACCCCCCAAGACCTTCCGCGCTTTGAACAATTGCTGGGCAGTGGCGCGCAATGGGGCATGTCTTTTTCCTATAAAATCCAGCCTTCACCCGACGGGCTGGCGCAAGCCTTTATTTTGGGTGAAGAGTTTTTGAACGGCGCGCCAAGTGCCTTGGTACTGGGTGACAATATCTTCTACGGCGACCACTTAAGCACGCTACTGCAACAAGCTAACGCCCGCCCCACTGGCGCCAGTGTCTTTGCGTGCCAAGTGCACGACCCCGAGCGCTATGGCGTGGTGTCGTTCAATGCGTCCGGCAAAGCGGAAACCATTGAAGAAAAACCCAAAACACCCAAATCAAACTACGCCGTCACGGGATTATATTTCTACGACCACACGGTGGTAGAACGCGCCAAATCGCTGAAGCCTTCGGCACGCGGCGAGCTGGAAATTACCGACCTCAATCGCCTGTATCTGGAAGAAGGCAGTTTGCAAGTAGAGCGTTTTGGCCGCGGCCTTGTGTGGCTGGACACTGGCACGCATGACTCTTTGCTGGAAGCGTCCACGCTGGTGCAAACCATTCAAAAGCGCCAAGGCCTTCTTATCGCCAGCCCCGAGGAAATCGCCTACCGCCAAGGATTTATTGACGCGGCACAACTGGCCAAATTGGCAGAACCACTGGCAAAAAGTGACTATGGCAAAGCCCTGCTGGAAATTCTGGCATAGCTCTCTTTTACACTTTGTCATTTAACTACAAATCTCGATTGCATTTTACTGAACAAATGGTTAGGCATTCTGCGTGGGATTGCTCTCGTGGCGGAACTGGTAGACGCTGCAGACTTAAAATC
>JAIXRX010000080.1 GCA_027485005.1 Alphaproteobacteria bacterium | reverse complement strand
TCCTCAATGCTTTGATCATTGAGGAAATCCGACTCTTTTTGAAAGAATCGGCTATCCACAATGACTGTACGTTTGTATCGGAGCGATTGCCCCAATACATTCGAAGCCATCTCATTAAGGGCTTCTATGCCCTTAGAGGAGGTGGGAATCACCTCATCTTTAGGCGCACAAGAAGTTAAGAAAAAAGACAAAGCGGCGATAGCCGCAAAAACGAAGCTGAATGAAGTTTTCATTTGTGTTTGTTTGTTTTTTTTGTTTGAAAATTTTTTTAAGATTTTATTCTTCAGCAGAGTCATGCTTGCGCGTGACTATACAAATAGAAGTGAGCCTTCAGAATAACCTGAAACCTGTTAAAGTTCCCTTAATGTTCAAAGAATGTTTTTTGACAGTTAGGCTGCCTTTCCCTTTCGGAGGGGGACGCTCAGAAGGCGCCCGCCCTCAGAATCACAGCGAAAAACCCTAAATAAACTTCCCCTATCCAAAATCTTAACACAATCTTCACCATTCTTTCACTAAACTGTCACAATCAACCGATATAAAGAAAGGGTCGCACAGTGGAGCCTCTCCATTTGCAAATCTAACCCATGAAACAACCCGAGAATAATATGCAACAGGTTATTAGCGTAGAATCTCCCCTCGGTGCAGCTGCTTTTCAGCCGCGCAACGCAGAGTCCAATTATGCTGATATTATGGCATTGTTTGACCTGACCGATGAATTGGCAGATACGGTGAACCCTGCTTTGGTACAAGACGCTGACGCGCAGTTTAAGCGCTTGCATGAGCTTTTGCTTGCAGTGTCTGAGAGTGCGGATGTGTTGACGGAAGAATATATCCACCTGATGGAACAGCGCCCTGTGCATGGCAATGCTGAAAAAAATCGTGCGGAAGGCGCATTGCGCCGAATTTTTATCGCTCTCGAAAGCTATCGTGCGAAGGCTGCGCTAGAATTTCATGGTCGCAAGATGGTGGCGAAAAACATTGCAGACGCGATTGTAGACAAGCTTTATGCGCAAATGGAAAAAGTTCTCGTGATTTTCTTGCAGCTGCTTGATATTTCATTGATGCGAATTTTGCAAAAAACCCAAATCGACGAGCTGCGCAAGCGCAACCGCGAAATTGAAACTGCATTCTTGCTGCACAATATGTCGCAGTCGCATGCTTAAGGTGTGACGCGAGGTTAGTAAACCGAGTCAGCCTTGAGCACAGTCTCATGCGAGCGCAGTAGGCGCGCAGCGGAGACAAATGCAAAAAATATCATTTAGCCATGATAAAAAAAAGCCCTCCATTGCTGGAGGGCTTTTTCTTTTGTTAGAAAAGACAGCGAAATTAAACGCTGTAGTACATTTTGAATTCCACAGGGCACGGGGTGTGCTCCATTTTGTAGACTTCTTCCATTTTGAGTTCGATGTAAGCATCGATTTGGTCGTCGGAGAATACATCGCCTTTTTTGAGGAAGGCGCGGTCTTTGTCCAAAGCGGCTAAAGCGTCACGCAATGAACCACACACGGTTGGAACGTTTTTCAGTTCTTCTGGTGGCAGATCATAGAGGTTTTTGTCCATGGCATCGCCAGGGTGGATTTTGTTTTCAATACCATCCAAGCCTGCCATCAACAACGCTGCAAAGGCAAAATATGGATTTGCAGTGGCGTCAGGGAAGCGGGTTTCAATGCGTTTTGCTTTCGGGCTAGCCACATATGGAATGCGGATAGACGCCGAGCGGTTGCGCGAAGAGTAGGCCAACAATACTGGCGCTTCAAAGCCTGGAATCAAGCGTTTGTAGCTGTTGGTAGAAGCGTTGGTGAACGCGTTCAACGCTTGAGCATGCTTAATGATACCGCCAATGTAGTACAGGCAGGTTTCAGAAAGATCTGCATAGCCATTGCCCGCAAATAAAGGTTTGCCATTTTTCCAAATGGATTGGTGAACGTGCATGCCTGAACCATTGTCACCCGACACAGGCTTTGGCATGAAGGTCGCGGTTTTGCCATAAGAATGCGCCACGTTGTGGATCACATATTTGTACTTCTGTACGTTATCTGCAGTGGCAATCATGGTTGAGAAATCAAAGCCCAATTCATGCTGAGCTGCGGCCACTTCGTGGTGGTGAAGCACAGGGGTGATGCCAACGGTGGTCAGGGTGCTGAGCATTTCTGCACGCAAATCTTGTGCAGAATCCACAGGAGCGACTGGGAAGTAGCCGCCTTTTACGCCTGGGCGGTGGCCCATGTTACCGCCGTCATAGTGACGGCCAGAGTTGGTTGGAAGTTCTTCCGATTGCAAATCATAGTGACCACCGAACATGCCTTGGTCAAAACGCACATCGTCGAACACGAAGAATTCAAGTTCTGGGCCGAAATAAGCGGTGTCACCGATGCCGGTATATTGCAAGTAGGCTTCGGCACGTTTTGCGGTGGAACGTGGATCACGGCCATAGGCTTGGCCAGTTGAAGGCTCCAGAATGTTGCAGAAAATGGCCAAGGTAGGCTGCGCGGTGAATGGGTCAAGGAAAGCGCTGCTGGGGTCTGGTTGAAGAATCATGTCAGATTCATTGATGCTTTTCCAGCCAGAGATAGACGAGCCGTCGAACATCACGCCATCTTCAAAGGTGCTTTCGTCCACTTTATTCGCAATATAAGTGGTGTGGTGACATTTGCCTTTAGGGTCGGTGAAGCGGAAGTCCACAAACTGAATGTCATGCTCCTTAATCAGATCAAAAACTTTTTTAATTTCGGCGTTGGCCATGGGGAATGCTCCTTGAAAGGGTTGATTTGTAATAAGATATTAGATGGCATCGGTTCCGCGTTCGCCAGTGCGAATACGGATGACTTCTTCCACTGGGGTCACGAAAATTTTTCCGTCACCAATGCGCCCAGTGCGCGCAGCGTGGCAGATGGCGTCAACGGTGCGATCCACATCGCCATCTTCCACAATAATTTCCAGTTTCACCTTCGGTAGGAAATCGACCACATATTCTGCACCACGATAGAGCTCGGTGTGCCCCTTTTGACGGCCAAAGCCTTTCACTTCCGTGATGGTGATCCCTTGCAGGCCGATTTCCTGCAGGGCTTCTTTCACTTCGTCGAGCTTGAAAGGTTTAATAATGGCTTC
>JAIXRX010000172.1 GCA_027485005.1 Alphaproteobacteria bacterium | reverse complement strand
GTGCGAAGAGAGAAAAAGTCTTTCATGACCATAGGTTTAGCCGCAAAATTCTGAGAGTTCAAGCGCCAGAATGGCTTGCATTTAGGCGGGTAAATGGCTAAAACTTGCGCTCTTATAACATTTTGCCAAGTTGAATCCTTTATGTCTGCTTCTGCGTCTGCTAAATCTGCTCTACTTTCTTCCGCTGCCTATCCAAGCGTGGAGGCCAACCCCGACTTTGCGAAATTGGAAGAGCAAGCGCTGGCGCATTGGAAAAAAGAGGGGACGTTTGAAGCGTCGATTACGCAGCGCCCCGCGACGAAAGACGGCGCGAATAACGAATTTATTTTCTATGACGGCCCACCATTCGCCAACGGCTTGCCGCATTATGGCCATTTGCTGACGGGCTATGTGAAAGACATGTTTGCGCGATACCAAACCATGAAAGGCAAGCGCGTGGAGCGCCGCTTTGGTTGGGATTGCCACGGTCTGCCAGCAGAAATGGGCGCGGAAAAAGAACTCGGCATTTCTGGCCGCCAGCAAATTACCAATTTTGGTATCGGCAAATTTAATGCCCATTGCCAAACGTCCGTCATGAAATATGCGCATGAGTGGGAACATTACGTCACGCGCCAAGCCCGCTGGGTAGACTTTGCGAATGACTACAAAACCATGAACAAAGATTACATGGAATCGGTGTTGTGGGCGTTCAAACAGCTCTATGAAAAAGGCCTGATTTTTGAATCGCATCGCGTGATGCCTTATTCGTGGGCGGCAGAAACCCCGCTTTCGAATTTTGAGACCAAGCTGGATAATTCCTACCGTGACCGCACCGACAAGGCGATTACGGTGGCGTTTGAGTTGGACGCAAAACCAGCAGGCGCACCAGACGCAGATAAATATTTTGTACTCGCGTGGACGACGACGCCGTGGACATTGCCAAGTAACTTGGCTTTGGCGGTGAGTAAAAATGTTGAGTACAGTGTTTATCTAGAAAAAGGCGAGTGTTTCATATTTGCTTCAAGTTCAGCAGCAAAATATGAACCAATCGTTTGTAAAAGCGGAATTACTAAACAAGATGAGAATGGTAATGGATTAGAGGGATACGCTGTTAGTACTGTATTGCCTGCAAGCTCATTAATCGGCCTCACCTACAAACCACTCTTCCCTTATTTCGCGGATAAAAAATCCGAAGGCGTGTTCCGAATCTTAGACGGCTCGTCTTTCATTGAAGAAGGCTCGGGCACGGGTGTGGTGCATATGGCGCCAGGCTTTGGTGAGGACGATCAACGCGTATGCAAAGAAAACGGCATCGACGTGGTCGTGCCTGTCGATGAATCCGGCCGCTACACCTCTGAGATTTTTGATCTGCCAGCCGCTGCCAGTGAAGTTCAAGGCGCGATTCTTTCTACTCAGCGTTTGTACCTAAAGCCATTTGCTGCGGCGGATTATGAAAAATACAAAGCACTGCAATCGGACGAAAAAGTTGCAGCCACCACCTCGGACGGCTTATTGCCAGAAGAAAAAATTCGCGCTGAATTTGAGCGTTTCTTGAGTGACCAAACCGCCAAAGGCTTTACGCAATGGGCGGTGTATCGCCGCGAAGATGATGCGTTCATTGGCCGCGCAGGTTTGGATAATCGTGATTATGACCAATTCAACACCAGCGGAAAACCTTGCGTAGAACTGCGCTATGCCTTCCTCAGCGATTTTTGGGGCAAGGGCTATGCAACGGAAGTTTCTGTGGCGCTGCTTGATTGGGCGATGGCAAACACCAAGGCAGAAATCATCATCGCGGGTTGTAACCCGACCTATGACGCGGCGGTTAAAGTTCTCAAAAAACTTGGCTTTGAGTCACATCAACATGTGCCATTCCGCAATCAAACCGTGTGGTATCACACGCTAATACCTGCGGATTGGCAAAAAACGCGCGCGTCACTCATCACGCCGCCGCTTTCGCTACAAGGCCTCAATGTGATTGCGCAAATCCAAGGCCAGACGGATGATGAGCCGTATAAAGCCGACCAAGTAGCGAAATATGGTTTGGCGAATTTGCGTATCATCAATTGGCTGAAACTCACTGGCAAGTTGGTGGCGCAAGATGACTATAAACACAACTACCCGCATTGCTGGCGGACAGACACGCCGCTGATTTATCGCGCACTGCCAAGCTGGTATGTGAAGGTGACAGCGATTCGTGATCGCGCGGTGGAACTCAACCAGCAAATCAACTGGATTCCAGAGCATATTAAAGATGGGCAAATGGGCCATATGCTTGCCACTGCACCAGATTGGAGCATCTCGCGCAATCGTTTTTGGGGCACGCCGATTCCTGTGTGGCGCGCGCCTTCGGGTAAAATTAAAGTGTTTGGCAGCATTGCCGAAATAGAAGCGGCGAGCGGCCAAAAAATTACCGACCTGCACCGCCCATATATCGACGAAATTGTGGTGCATGAGGGCGGTGAAGAATATCGCCGTGTGACGGACGTTTTTGATTGCTGGTTTGAGTCTGGCTCGATGCCGTTTGCACAGGTGCATTACCCGTTTGAAAATAAGGAATGGTTTGAAACGCATTTCCCCGCCGATTTTATTACGGAATATGTGGGGCAAACCCGCGGCTGGTTTAATACGCTGATTATTTTGGCGACGGCGTTGTTTGACAAACCACCGTTCAAAAACTGTATTTGTCATGGTGTGGTGTTGGATGCGGAAACGGGCCTAAAATATTCCAAACGTTTGAAGAATTATAAAGACCCGCTGGAAGTGATTGACCAGTTTGGCGCGGACGCGCTGCGCTGGTTGATGATCTCCAGCCCCGTGATGCGCGGCCAAGATTTGATGGTGGATCCGGATGGAAAATTCATCCGCGACGCGGTGCGTTTGCATATTAAGCCTATCTGGAATGCGTATAACTTCTTTACGCTTTATGCGAATGCGGACGGCGTGAAAGCCAAGGAAATTACCTCTGCAACTGCGCTTCTTGATCAATATATACTAGCAAAGTTGAAATCAGCCGTGGAAGCGATTGAATCAGCGCTCGATGCTTATGACACGATGACGGCGTGTAATGCCGTGGATGGCTTTTTTGATGTGCTGAACAACTGGTATATTCGCCGCACGCGCGAACGTTTCTGGGCGAGCACTGAAGGTGGCGTGACGGAAGATAAACAAGCAGCTTACGACACGCTTTATACCGCACTCAGCGTGATGACCCGCGCGGCAGCGCCTCTGCTACCGCTGGTCACCGACGAAATTTATCGTGGCCTAACCGGTGGTGATTCAGTGCACCTCGCAACCTTCCCAGATGTTAGTGGGATAAAACTAGAACTTGCACAAGCTAATATAATGCATGCAATGGATATAACGCGTTCCATTTGCAGTGCTGGGTTATTTATTCGCAG
>JAIXRX010000173.1 GCA_027485005.1 Alphaproteobacteria bacterium | reverse complement strand
GTGCAAATCACAATCGCTTGCGCGCCTGCTTGCTTGAGGCCTGCGGCAGCGTTCACCAGTGCGGTTTCGGCACCCTCCCAATCGGCGGCGCGCTGCATGGCGGCGATTTCTTCAAAGTCAAAGGAGTGCAGCAGCAGCTTGGCCGAGTGCAACCCGCCCATACGCGCTTGCACAGCGCGATTGATGAGTTGATAGTAGGTGAGGGTGGATTCCCAGCTCATGCCGCCCAGCAGGCCAATGGTTTTCATGCGTTCTCCTTGGTTGAAAGTGGAATCTGTAACACACTCATCGCAAAACGCGAAAAATCAATTCTCGCCTCTTGCATCTTGCCACGTGCTATGCCATTTTCCCGCCAGATAAAACCTAAAAAGAGACCAAACCTATGTCATCTGTTGTTGTGGCGTATTTTCCGATTCTGATTTTCATGGTGATTGCCGTGGCGCTTGCCGTGGTGATGGTGGCCATGCCGCTCATTGTTGCGCCCAAAAAGCCCGACGCTGAAAAACTCGGTGCTTATGAATGCGGCTTTGAAGCCTTTGGCGACGCGCGCGGTAAGTTTGACGTGCGCTTTTATTTGGTCGCCATTTTGTTTATTATTTTCGATCTTGAAGTGGCGTTTCTGTTCCCGTGGGCGGTGTCGCTCTCTGGCATTGGACTATTTGGCTTTTGGTCGATGATGGTGTTCCTTGGTCTATTGACCATTGGGTTTATCTATGAATGGAAAAAAGGCGCCCTTGAGTGGGAATAAGCGAGTAGGGGACAAGCGTAATGACACAATTAGTATCGCATGATTTTTCTCAACCATTGCCAGCAGGTGCCGCGCAAAACGCCCTGATGGAGTCTGTGTTCAACGAATTCAACGACAAGGGGTTTGTCGTGGCGTCGCTCGATAAACTCGTAAACTGGGCGCGTACGGGTAGCATGTGGCCGATGACGTTCGGCTTGGCGTGCTGTGCGGTGGAAATGATGCAAGCGGCCGCTTCGCGCTATGATATGGACCGTTTTGGGGTGGTGTTCCGCCCCAGCCCCCGCCAGTCAGACGTGATGATTGTCGCCGGCACGCTCTGCAATAAAATGGCGCCAGCGCTGCGTAAAGTCTATGACCAAATGGCTGAACCGCGCTATGTGATTTCCATGGGTTCTTGCGCTAATGGTGGCGGCTATTACCACTATTCCTATTCCGTGGTGCGCGGCTGTGACCGCATTGTTCCGGTGGATGTTTATGTGCCGGGCTGCCCCCCAACCGCTGAGGCTCTGATTTACGGCATTCTGCAACTCCAGAAAAAAATCCGCCGCACTGGCACCATTGCGCGTTAATAGGTGCGCGTTAGGAGAAAAAACCATGTCTGAATTTCTAAACGCATTAATTGAAAAATTGCCAAGCATTACGCCAGTGAAGTTGGAGGCTAGCCTTTATGTAGGCGAGCTGACCCTGCATGCAGATGCTAAGGATATTATCCCCTTGCTCACGAGCTTGCGTGATCATGCTGACACTCAATTTACGCAATTGGTGGATGTATGTGGCGCGGACTATCCCGCGCGCGCCCAGCGTTTTGACGTGGTGTACCATCTGCTCAGCGTGAAGAAAAATGCGCGCATCCGCGTAAAAATCCAAACCGACGAAAACACCCCCGTGCCATCGGTGGTGGGTGTGTTCCCATCTGCGGGTTGGTTTGAGCGCGAAGCATGGGATTTGTACGGCATCATGTTTGCTGGCCACCCAGACCTTCGCCGCATACTGACCGACTATGGCTTTGACGGCCATCCGCTGCGTAAAGATTTTCCGCTCACAGGCTTTGTAGAGCTGCGTTACGACGACGCGCAAAAACGCGTGGTGCAAGAACCCGTGAAACTTAATCAGGCTTACCGCAATTTTGACTATCTCAGCCCATGGGAGGCGATGACCCGCCCATTGCCAGGGGACGAGAAAGCAACCACTCCTGCCGCCGCAGAGGCACCAAAAGCATAGATGTCTGCAGTTATTCTTCGCCCTGCGACCCTCGACGATTTTCCCGCGATTTGGGAAATTTTTCAGCATGTGATTACTGAGGGTGAAACCTATTCTTATGGTGACGAGTTTACGCGTGAGCAGGCCATTCCTTACTGGCTCACCGCGCCCACCACCCATTCCGTGGTCGCGGAACTCGACGGCAAAGTGGCAGGTGTTTACGCCTTGCGCACCAACCGTTTAGGGCGCGCGAATCACATTGCTAATGGTTCATTCATGGTCGCGCCGTGGGCGCGCAAGCAAGGGATTGCACGCAAGCTGGGGCAAGATTTTCTAAAACAAGCGAAAGAGCTTGGCTATCAAGCCGCCCAATTCAATTTTGTGGTCAGCACTAATACAGTGGCTGTTAATCTCTGGAAATCTCTAGGATTTGTGCATGTTGGCACGTCGCCCAAAGGCTTCCAGCATCCACGTCATGGCCTGGTGGATGTTTATATTTTGCACCAGTTTTTGTAGGTTAAAGCATGGAGGGTGCCCCAAGATTCAGGCATGTTGAAAAGGAAAAGGGGCGCTACCGCGAGTTTATAAAAGATACGTTATTAGCTCGCACCAGCCTTGCTGCCGCGTTTATATTCGGATTTGTCCTCACCTTTGTGGTTTGGATATTTAGCAATCTTGCGATTCATTATATTCCACAATTTCATGACTCGTTCACTGGGCAAGCAAACACCTTGTTATTTGATAAAATTTTCAAGGGTGGCGCGATTGCGATATGGATTGCCATAACCAGCCTCAATCTCAAAAATTCGGAAAGCGTTGTGGGGCAGATTTTTGCGGGTTTGATTATGCTCTTATTGTTTTTTTATGTTTCAATCCTCTTTGCTTGGCGGACCTAATGGTAACAAAACCAAACGATAATCAGTCAAACTTCTTCCTTCGGGCATGGCGCGGGGAAGAGCGATTGTGGAAGGTGTTTTGGATAGGGTTTCTTGTTTTTATTTTTTGGGGAGCTGGTTTAGGCTATTTTTTAACCGGCTGGGTTTCTAACTCAGTGTACAACATTACGACGTTTTGTTTAATTATTTATTATGCATCTCTAGTATTGGAAAATCTCGAAAATGTAAGTTCTAAGTGGTATGGTGGAGCGGCCCTCACCTTTACATTTTGCCTTATTTTTGCAGGCGTTTTTGGGTTATTCTGGAGTATCTAAAACTGCTGCAAATTTACACTCTTTTTTGCTTTCCAAAAAAAATAGTTAAAATGTTCTTTGATAGGGCTTTACGCGGTAAAAATGCTGTTGTAGGACAGGGGCAATCATTCAAAAAAAGGGCGCCCTATGACCCAACAACTAGACCTGAAAAATCTAACGTTAAACTTCGGCCCACAACACCCTGCGGCTCACGGCGTATTGCGCCTTGTTTTGGAGATGGACGGCGAGGTGGTTGAGCGCGCTGACCCGCATATTGGCTTGCTCCATCGCGGCACCGAAAAACTCATCGAGCACAAAACCTACCTGCAAGCCCTGCCATATTTTGACCGTTTGGACTATGTGTCGCCGATGGCGCAGGAGCATTGCTACTCACTGGCGGTAGAAAAATTGCTGGGCTGCGAAGTGCCGCTGCGCGCCAAATATCTGCGTGTGATTTTCTGCGAAATGACCCGCTTGCTTAATCACATTCTGAACGTGACGACCCAAGCGCTGGACGTGGGTGCGATGACCCCGCTGCTGTGGATGTTTGAAGAGCGCGAGAAAATGTTGGAATTTTATGAGCGTGCGTCTGGCGCGCGCTTCCACTCGGCCTATATTCGTCCCGGTGGTGTGCACCAAGACATTCCACGCGGGATGGACGAAGAGATGGCCGCGTTTGCCAAAGGCTTTTTGAAAATTATTGACGATGTGGAAGGGCTTCTGACTGAGAACCGCATTTGGAAACAACGCACGGTGGATATCGGCGTGGTGTCGGAAGCGGACGCGCTAGCATG
>JAIXRX010000020.1 GCA_027485005.1 Alphaproteobacteria bacterium | reverse complement strand
TTGATTCTGCCACCATGTTAAATGCCTTACATAAAGCACAATCAAACTTGGTAGAAATAAATCTATTCCCCGCTTCACATGCGGCAGCATTTTCGAATGATAAGAAAGAAAGAATAGAGCTTGCACCAAAAAGTAACGCAATTCCTATTGATATCATAAAGGCAGTCATCGGTTGAATTCTGCCCAGCAAACCACCTACCCCAACCAGAAGAATAGCAAAAACTGCAATCACACGCGCAGCATTACCCGTTAAAGTATTAATGACTGAACATAATGCGCTTACCAATATAGGCACATTCATAGTTACAGTACCAGCAGGACAGCCACCCTTGAAAAGCATTTGTACGATAGAACTGGCGCCAAACATAATCGTTAAGCCAGCTGCTGTGACCAATGCTGTCGTTGGGGAAAGCTTTCCAAACAAGCCCATCAGCCCCAAAACAATCACTGCCAAAGTAGCAATGGCTCGACCCGTTGGTCCTGTGAAAATCTTGGCAACCTGACAGATAATATCCACAACAGCAGCATGAGCAAAGCTAGGTGTCAAACTACACACCACAAATACTGCACCCATACAAAGTGCCGTAAAAACATGGTCCAAATTGTGTTGGTGGGAAAAAGAAGGCGAAGATTCACGCATGAGAGACCTGTTTGCTCGTTATATTTATTGTTATTATACTAACACGCACCGCTGCCCAGCACCAACAAAACCCCATCTAAACTACATGAATTTTTGATGACAGTGGCAATAAATTCACGCTTTTTTGCCAGAATATGTTATAGTCAACCCATTAATATAAGGAGAGTGCTATGGCAGATATGCCAGAAATTTCAAAGGTTGATACCGCGTCGCAGATGAACCAACAGATGATGCAGCAGGCACAAGCCGCGCAACAGGCGGCCTCGACCAGCACACCTGCCAATAACGTTTATGAAGCAGCTGCCAAATCGATTCCTTATGGTTTGCATGACGGAACCTTTGCACATTTATTCAAAAATATTCCGTTATTTAGCTTTTTATTCAAATATATCTCGCAGACCACTAATCTTGAATATGATACCGGTGCCAGCAAAGCCACTCCTCTACAAGATATGGACGGCGCGCTTGGTCAACATAATGTGCATGGCGGCGTGTTAGCAAAGCTTCTCGAATATTTTACCCGCGAATTTAATATGGGCGAAGCGCCAGGCCATGGCAGTGAAGCAGGTGACGCCACCGCAGGTATTCAACATGCTGAATCCGGTGGCCATCATGATAGTGGCGGCAGTGGCGGTGGAAGTGCCAGTAGCGGCACGGGAGATATTCAGGCCCTCAATTTCGGTGGTGCCCAACTGATGGATGCTACCGCAGGGATTGACACCCATGTACGGATTGAAGCGCCTGCTGGCGTTGGCCGCGGCGGCGGTGGCGGAGATGGCGGCGGTTTTAGCCTAGGCTAGGCAGCCAATGTTTGGCGCAATAATAAAGCGTAATGCACCAGGCACAAACGCTCACCACTATACGCATTTTACTAATTGATACTTTCAGTGAGAAATGCGCGCCCACATATCCCCCCAGTAAACCCGCAGGCACCAATACCAATGCTTTTGCCCAGTCTACTTGCCCACTAAAGCAAAAAATCAACACAGCAACCCCATTGATGAAAATGCCAAGCACTGTTTTAAGTGCATTCATTGTGTGTGTATCTTGCAGCCCCCATGCTGTTAAAAGTGCTAGCATTAAAATCCCTATGCCTGCACCAAAATATCCACCATATACACTCACCATTAATTGCCCAAGTAATACAGGCCAGCTGAGCGTTAATGCCTGCATGTCTTTGGGCTCAAACCATCGGCGCACATAAGGGCCAAAACTATAAAGCGCCGTTGCAGCCAATAATAAAAACGGCACAAGATTCTCAAAGATCTGCTCAGGAAGCCATAATAATAAACCAGAGCCAAGCGCTCCACCCACAAGACTAACTAAGGCCAGCGCCACAAGAACTGAGCGTGAAATGCGAAGATTTTTTCGGTACGCCAGCGCGCCCGTAACACTCGCAGGCCACACAGCAATAGAGCTCGTGATATTAGCAGCCACTGGTGATAAACCAGCCGCCATCAGCGTTGGGAATAAGAAAAATGTCCCCCCACCTGCCACCGAGTTTAAAGCCCCCGCAAACGCCGCCACTAATGATAGGAATAAAAGCTCAACCATATCTTCCAAAAAAGATATTCCCCGCAAAAATGCAAGACAAATCATAGGCTATCCGTGCTTTTGCGGCAGCGCAAAAAAACACATGAAGCGATTGATTTTTTGTGTTATATTCCATCATTATAAATATTTAATGAACAGGAGCCACGCGCGACTATGGATGAAGATTTGTTGCTTGAAAAACGCCTGGAACGGCTTCGTTTGCGCCATCAGGAGATTGACGATGAAATTGATGATGTTTCAAAAACTCCTTATTACGACCAACTTCGTGTGGCACGTTTAAAGAAGGAGCGCTTGGCTTTACGCCAAGAAATGACGCAAATTGAAGGATTTTTATATCCTGATATGCCAGCCTAGATGAAGGCGGCAATGCTGTTTTTTTATTTTTAATGCTGTAATGTTTCGATAATTGGCGTGCCCACGGTGCGTGCAAAGTTAATGTGTTCGCGCATTGCAGCCGCAAGATATTCCGCCATACTCAATTCAAACGCACGAGTTTGTGGTGGTACACCTTTAGCAAGCAACGTGTTACAAGCCTCCAGCATAAATTGTACCAAGGGTAAAAATGATGTTGAGAGCCTTGATTTAATATACATTTGGCGGAATTTCTGATTCGCCATGCCACAGCATAGTTCTGCTTCGGAAGTGCTCATTTTAGTTTGGCGAGCAAAACAAGCCGCTACAAATCGTCGCTGCCCCATACACAAGGCAAGAATCACAAGGCTTGCGCTCAACTGCCCCTCACGATTCAGTTGTTCGATCATGTGATTCATAGCCGCTTCTGGCGTTTGTGGGACAAGTACTTTTAACTTCATGCGCAAATGATCATAGTTTGGCGCAGTCGTTGGTGTATCAATATCTACCCCAGTATAATCGCTTGGCGTGTATGCATTAGCGACTTCGTCATTAGCGGCGCGCTGAACAACATCGTGGCGATACCACATGACCTGTAATTTTTCATGATCTTTACGCAATGCAAGATGCGTCCAGACGTCCTCATGATTGCCTAGCAACTGACCAATTCTATCTAAATGTTTTTCTTCCAGCTGTGCATTCTCATTTTTTGCTAAACTCGCAACCACTTCTGGTTTCTTTTTCTCAATGAGTTCATTGCACAATAAGCCACTTACTGATTCGCGTTCAGAGATAGCCATCAAGCGGCTGGTTTTTTCTGTCTGACGAATAATCGGCACCAATTCTTCATCACTTAATAATGGTGAAAATTTTAGAATAGGCAAGGCCACCATATCGGACTCGTCAGTCGCAAGTAGCATCACCACCGCTTTGGGCAAACGCTTACTTTGCTTAATGCCGCGCGCCAATGTTTCGCGCACTTCTACCTTGGGATCACGCTGTAAGTAACGCGCAATATCTACCACTAATTGGTGCGCTTCACTACCCTCCGGACTCTCTTCAAGATGGACGTTAATTTTTGAGGCTACGGTCACGCGAGCGCTTGGTGAAGGGTTCATCTGCAATTGACGAAAATCATCATAACTTAACATATTCATTGCCTACACTCTGATTCTGATAAATAATTGACTCTATGTTTCAATGTTAGACAATAACTCTTAATAATGCGTAAAGATTTGGCGGGTTTTTTATAAAATTTATGATAATGTTTTTTTATCACAGCTAACATGTATGAAGAATTATTTTGCCCGAACGAGTATTACTGCGGCATCAAAAAACTTGTGAAAATAGAATAGCCTGCTAGATTGTTCAAAATAATAGGCAAATAAAGAAATTTTGCCAAATCCGAGGGTGTTAACGTCTTTTGATTTATGTTTTTTAGGAGTATTAGTAGAGATGATTCGCCATACATTGAAAACTGGAGTGGCCTGTGCTGCTATTTTGCTGTGCACACAAGCATTTGCTGAAGACTATAACGACCCGACCTCTGGTGTGTATATTTCCGGTGCTGGCGGCCTGAGCTCCAATCTTGAGAGCGATTTTAAAAGTAAATCCGGCGCTCCTAGCTATCAACTCTCTGCTGACTTTGACTGGGGATGGATGGCGTCTGGCGCAGTTGGTTATGATTATGGCAATTTCATCCGTAACGAAGTTGAGCTTTCCTACCGCGATAATGGCATTGATACACTTCAAAACACCGCCACCTCATCAGGTGATACCAAAGCCTTGAGCTTAATGTACAACTTGTTATTTGACGTGAATGTGTTTGGACCATCCTTCACCCCTTATGTTGGTGCGGGTATTGGTATGATGCGTTTAGATCTTGCAGCCTCTCCTTTGGCTGGTGGTCTTGTGGTTGATGACAGCAACTGGGTGGGTGCTTATCAAGGAATTATAGGTGCGGAATATGCACTTGATAACGAGTTAAGCTTGTTTACTGATTATCGTTATGTGCGCTCGTTTGGCGCAGACTACAACACCACTAACGGTAATAAAGGTAACTTCACTTACAAAAATAGTACGGTGACTGCAGGTCTGCGTTATAGCTTTGGTGCCGATATGCCAAATGAGGCAACACCTACACCACTACCGATAGCGGCCCCGTCTGCTCCTGCAGCAACCTTTGCGCCATCTGCAGCTGTTGCAGCGCCTGTTCAATCTGCAGCTCCTGTTTCGCGTAGCTATAATGTATTCTTTGACCTTGACCGTGCCAAGTTAACCAAAGAAGCAGCGAGTGTTATTCGTCAAGCTGCTCAAGACGCAGTGAACAGCAATGCCACTGGGTTGCAAGTTATTGGTCACGCGGATACTTCTGGCACACCAGAACACAACCAGAAACTTTCTGAAAACCGTGCAGAAGCCGTAAAAGCAGGTTTGGCTAAACTAGGCATCAATCCTTCAGCTGTACAATGGGATGCGCGCGGTGAAAAAGAACCATTGGTACAAACCGCCGACGGAGTGCGTGAGCCACAAAACCGCCGTGTAGAAATTCGCTTCTTGGGGAAATAATCCCCCCGAACTAGTGACAAAAAAGCCCGCCAAAATTTGGCGGGCTTTTTTGTGAGTAATTAGAAGTAACCTAACTATAGGCCACTTCAATTGCTTCCACCAAATGTTCAATGGTATCGACTACTTGGAAGAAGCCTGCCACTTCATGCGCTGCAAAGCCACATGCGATGATATTATTCATCAAAGCGATCAAATGATCCCAATAACCGTCATAGTTCAAAATAATGATCGGCTTGTCATGCAGCTGAAGCTGTTTCCAGGTCAAGATTTCGAACATCTCATCCATCGTGCCGAAGCCACCGGGTAGCACCACAAAAATATCGGAACGTTGATACATAATCTGCTTACGCTGATGCATGGTATCCACGATAATAATTTCAGTCAGTGACTGATGTTCGTTCTCGATATTTTTAAGGCTGAGTGGGAATACCCCCGTCACATGACCATCATTTGTCATGACCGAGTTTGCCACCGCCCCCATGACGCCGCAGTCGCCACCACCATAAACTAGTTGAATTCCCTTGTTGGCCATTTGTTTGCCAAGCTCAGCGCCCATATCAAAATATTTTTTTGGAATATTGTTGGAAGCCCCACAAAATACACATACGCTTTTTGCCATTGTTATTTTCCTTTCATGGCTTTTGTTATTTGTCCCCACATTAAGCAGAAGACATCCTGTTACTATTTGTGTTTTGAATTAAATACGCAAGAAAAACTGCGCCAAAGCATGCTAGGCAACATGCGTTTGCGGCGCGGTTGCATCACTCCTTTCCAGTGGCATAACAGCAGAATAATCCAGTACTGCTTGCTCTTGAGGTGCGGCTGAGTCAGTTTCTTCAGCTTGTTCTGATGCAGGCAATGCCTGTGTTTCGCCTGATTTTAGCCCATTCATTTCTTTCATTTCAGGCGCCGCTTCAAACTCCTGTTCAAGACCAGTCAGCTGATTGGCATATTGTTGGCGCGCTTCAAACATGGTTTGTACCGAACGGCACACCACGATAGAACGATAAAAAGACATGACCGATAAACCGATCACGACGACATTAAAGGTAGCAAGAAATGCGACAGCACCAATGTTCGTGTTACGCTCAACCATATCACTTAAAGCAAACCATGAGAAAGTCGTAACAATCGCCACTACGCCTGCCCACCAAAATCCGCTATTGCGCATCCAGCGGCCTTGAGCACGAATAATATCGAGCAATTTGTTTTCTTGACCTTCCATTTGGCGCAACTGCTGTAAACGGTTAGAAAGTTCACGAGCAGTTTCATGAATCCGATATTCTCGGCGCTTTAATGTTTCTTGAATATTATCTAGTTTTTCGCGGGTGGTTTGCAGTTTTCCACGCGCCACAGAAAGCGCCGTGCGCTGATATTCCTCGGCTACGTCATTAGCCAAGGTGAAATCTGCTGCTGAAAAATCAATCTCTTCTAACACCGCACCTTTGAAGGTCGCGCCATCAAATTTTGTCTCGGTCAAGAGCCCACGCACCATATGGCTGGCGCGCATGTCTGCATCTGTAAAATCGGCGTTTTCTAAAATCGCTTCAAGGAATGACGCATTGCGCAGCTGCGCACGCACAAAGATGCTGTGCATCGCAATCGTGCCTTGGAAATTAGCATCACGCATATTACTATCGGCAAAGTTACAATCGCGCAGCATGGTGCCTTCCAGATTCGCACCCGAAAAATTAGATGCTGCCGCCGAAACATAATTCATATTCGCAAAGGCAAGGTTTGCGCGGGACACGTTAGCACCGTCCATTTTGGCATGGCCGAAATTGGTGCGCTGCAAGTTACAATCGCTGAAATCGGCCTCACGCAGATTTGCGCCATCAAATTGCATGCCATACAAATCTTCACCACGGAATTGCGCTTGCGCCAAGTTTAGGCCTGAAAAACGCTGGCCTTGCATATCCTCTGCAATATAGCGGAAGCGTTTGCCTTCACGCCCCTCTGTTTCCAACCATAATTGGTGAGAAATATATTTTTCACGCACTAGTGCTGGCATATCCAGCGGGTCCACTGGACCAAGCTGTACCACTTCCTGTGTGCTGCTATCTTCAACAATTACCGCATCTTCAATGCCATCCTGCATCAATTCAGTAGCGTCTTCCTGCGGTTGTGCAGTTGTATTTTCAAGCGGATGCCCTGCCATTTGTGCCAGCTTCTCAAGCTGCTGAAGCGCGGCCTGCGTGGCTTCTGCAGCGGCTAATTGGGCGCTAACATTTTGTGCAAAGGCTGCGTCTGTTCCTGGGGCAAAGGCAGGAAACAGTGGTACCACTTTTTCTTCCTCAATTTTCTGAGCTTCTATTTCTTCCTCTGCTGCCTTAGTGCGCGCAATTGAGGCGCTCTCAGCACCTTTCAGCGCATCCATCATTGCAAAGGCTTCCATCGCATCTTGTGTGTGGTTTTCCATCACGGTGGCGTCTTGGTTCACACTCTGGCTATGCACAGCCGCAAGTGTTTCTGCCTCATTATTCGTAGGCACCATCATGTGGGCAGTGTTAAGTAAGGTGGGTTTTAGTGGCTCAGGCTTGAAAAGATTCAACAGACTACCAATCGCTTTACGTACCTTCACCATAATCTCTCGTTCTTTCTGCTGATAGAAATATAATAATTCTCGTTTGACAGATGTGGCATCGTTGCACCACAACAGGTTTATTATTAGCACGATAACCCAAAAATTCAAAGCCATAAATATGCTGCCATATGCCGTTAACCGCTTGACAAATCACGCCCCTGCCCGTGCCCTTCAGAGCGTGGTGATAACCGGCGCCAGCAGCGGCATTGGCGCGGCGCTCGCCAAACAATATGCCGCCTCTGGAACAACCTTGGGTTTAATTGGGCGAAATCTGGCGCGCCTACAAGCTGTGGCAGAGGATTGTCGCGCCAAAGGGGCACAAGTAGAGATTGGCCATATCGACGTTTGTGAGCGTGAAATTTTAGAGCAGTGGCTGCAAGATTTTTATGCGAAATATTCTGTTGATTTATTGGTGGCCAATGCAGGGATTGCTATCGGATTAAATAATGGAATTGAAACGCCCAAAAACACTCAAGAGATTTTTGATACCAACCTGCAAGGCGTGCTGAATACGGTACTGCCCTTATGGGACGCGATGATTAGCCGCAAAAACGGGCAAATTGCTTTGGTCAGTTCGGTTGCGGGGTTTCGTGGCTTGCCCAACGCCCCCGCCTACAGTGCCAGCAAAGTGGCAGTGCGCGCGTTAGGAGAAGCGTGGCGGGCGCATCTTTCGCCGCAGGGCATTCGCATCAACGTCATATGCCCAGGCTTTGTGCATTCGGGCATTACCGCCAAAAACCGTTTCCCGATGCCGGGTATTATTACCGCGGAAAAAGCAGCGATAATCATTCAAGAAAAGTTGGCACGCAACCAAGCCATCATCACTTTTCCTTGGTGGATGGCTTATCCTGCATGGCTGATGGCCTGCCTACCCGTAGATTGGGTGGACGCCCTTCTCTCACGCATGCCAAAAAAGTAAAAGCCTATCCCCAAACAGAAAGAATTTGCGCGGTAGAAATCGCTCCCTCACGCAAGATTTTTGGGCTATCTCCGCTTGCATCCACTACAGTGGATGCCTTGCCAGATGGTTCGCAAGTGCCATCCAGAATCAGCGCCAACCCTGCTCCAAAACTTTGTAGCACCTCTTTGGCATTCGTGGCCGCAGGCTGCCCGCTGAGATTCGCGCTGCTGGCCGCAATGGGTGCGTCAAACACCTTTAAAAG
>JAIXRX010000191.1 GCA_027485005.1 Alphaproteobacteria bacterium | reverse complement strand
TCGGTGTGCCCCTTTTGACGGCCAAAGCCTTTCACTTCCGTGATGGTGATCCCTTGCAGGCCGATTTCCTGCAGGGCTTCTTTCACTTCGTCGAGCTTGAAAGGTTTAATAATGGCTTCGACTTTTTTCACGTGTGACTACCTAAGTTTTCATTTTTAATTGCCTCTTATGAGACAGGCGCATGAAGTTTGCACGGCTTGTGCCAAAACGGTATTGATAGATATCAATAGCCTAAATTGTGGATAAGTTTTGAGAGTGCCTAAAATTTAGACTTGTGCTTAAAAAATAGGCGATTGTTTGAAGGTAAAGCAATAATAAACTCGTGGGTTGTGGATGGTATGATACAGACGCGCAATAATCGTATTTTGATGATGAATTAGATTTTTCCTAATCCATGACATTTGTTTAGTCTAAAAATTAGATAAAAAGGCAGTGTCAGAGGGGATAAAGTTTATGTCATTATTTTTCAATACGGCAACACAGAAAGTTGCGGCTCTTAGTCGTTCTCAGGCGATTATTGAGTTTTCTTTGGATGGCACGATTCTTCATGCCAATGAAAATTTCCTTAAAGCGATGGGGTATAATTTAGAAGAGTTGAAGGGAAAGCACCATTCTATCTTTGTGGATATAGACTATGCGCAATCTCAGGAATATCGTGATTTCTGGGCGAAATTAAACCGCGGCGAATACGATGTTTGTGAGTATAAACGCTTTGGTAAAGGTGGCCGCGAGGTTTGGATTCAGGCATCTTACAACCCTGTATTAAACGCCGTAGGCAAGCCTGTTTCTGTCATTAAAATTGCTACAGAAATTACTGAGCAAAAATTACATGCCGCTGATATGGAAGGGCAGATTGACGCCATCAATAAATCGCAGGCGGTTATCCATTTTACACCCGAAGGCAGAATTTTGGAAGCGAACCAAAACTTTCTACAAGTGATGGGGTATAGTTTGGCCGAAATTAAAGGGCAGCATCACTCGATGTTTGCAGAGCCAACCTATGCAGCTTCTGCGGATTATCGAATGTTTTGGGAAAGACTGGCGTGCGGCGAATATCAAAGTGCTGAATATAAACGCCTTGGCAAAAATGGACGCGAAGTTTGGATTCAAGCCTCCTATAATCCAATTTTTGATATGAATGGCCATGTTTTTAAGGTCGTGAAATACGCAACAGATATTACCGCACAAAAATTAAAAAATGTGGACATAGAAAGTCAGATTGCCGCGATCCACAAATCACAGGCGGTCATTGAATTTTCGATGGATGGACGGATTCTAACAGCCAACTATAATTTCTTACATGCGATGGGCTATAGTTTAGGTGAAATTCAGGGCCAACATCATTCGATGTTTGCAGATTCAGATTACACACAATCTTCTGCATATCGTGACTTTTGGGCGGCGTTAAACCGCGGAGAATATCAGGCCAGTGTTTATAAGCGCCTTGGAAAGGGAGGGAAGATTGTTTGGATTCAAGCCTCTTATAATCCAATTATTGATTTGAATGGTAAGCCCTTCAAAGTGGTGAAGTATGCAACTGATATTACAGCAGCGGTAGAGGCGCGTCTTAATGCGACGCATTATGCGCAATCGACCTCAGCAAACGTGCAGGCCGTGGCGGCGGCATCGGAAGAGTTGAGTGCCTCTGTTGGTGAGATTTCATCTAACATGAACCGCTCGCTGAGCTTGGTAGAAGAGATTGCTCAACGCGCTGATTCTGCCGTGAATGCCACGCAAGAGTTGAATAACGCCTCTGCCGCCATGGATAATATTGTTAATTTGATTCGTGAAATAGCAGGTCAGATTAATTTATTAGCATTGAATGCAACAATTGAATCGGCTCGTGCAGGTGATGCAGGGCGGGGTTTTGCAGTAGTTGCAGGGGAGGTGAAATCATTGGCAGGCCAAACCACTAAAGCCACCGAAGAGATTAGTAGCAATATTTCAACGGTACAGAATCTGTCAAATGCCGTCAGCGAGATTTTACAATCTATTGACAGCTCAGTGACGAATATTCGTCAATTTGTGAGTGGTGTTGCTGGTGCGATTGAAGAGCAAACCGCTGTCACGCGAGACATATCGTCCAACATGCAGATGGCTGCTGTCGGTGTTTCTAGTATTAGCCAGCAGCTGACGGAGTTAGAGCGTTTGGCATCGTAATAGTAGGGGGCGTGAGGCGTAAGCCTTACGCCTTTTTCAAAAACTCAGTACGCAGCACAATACCTTTGATTTTGTCGGCGTTGCACTCAATTTCTTCTTCATTGAAGGTGGTGCGTATATTGCGTACCACGGTACCACGTTTTAGCGTCACATTGCTGCCTTTGACTTTCAAATCTTTAATCAGCGTCACGCTGTCGCCGTCTTTCAGAACATTGCCGTTGCTATCTTTGGTGATGATTTGATCGTCGTCTTGGTCGGACATGGAAGCGCTTTCTAAAAAGGATGGATGCACGCACCATAGCACCCGCATTGCGGGTTTTGCTAGAAAATTATATGGCTGTTTGTTAAAGTAATACATCAGCAGCAAATGCCCCGATGACATGAAAGGATTGGCCATGAACATGGCGTGGATATATTTGGTGCTAGCGGGTTTGCTTGAGGTCTGTTGGGCTATCGGCTTGAAATATACGGACGGATTTACACGCCTCTGGCCCAGTTTATTTACCCTTGGCACCTTGGCCGCCAGTATGTTTTTATTGGCAAAGGCGGCGCAAACTCTGCCAATCGGCACTGCTTATGCGGTGTGGGTGGGGATTGGCGCTTTGGGGGCGGGGGTTTTAGGTGTCGTGCTTTTTCAAGAGGCCGCTTCATGGCCACGCATACTATTTTTCCTGATGCTGCTGGTGTCCATTCTCGGCCTTAAATTCACCAGTGCTCATTAGTAACCTTACCAACAGTAAAGCCTTCGCAAAGCGGGCGTTTTTTCTGTAGTATTCTATTGTTTGGGAGGTTATGGTCCTTAGAAATAAGTAATTTTAGTAGGCTTGCTTTAGGAAAGCCTGGTTGCCTTAGTTATCAGATAGTTTCTAACGACTGGCATTATACTCAGAAAGATTTTACATGCGTCTGGCGGATTTTATACGCGAAAACAAGCGGCAGATTATTGCTGAATGGGAAAGCTTTGCCAGAACGCTGGAGCCCGCTGAGCATATGACATCGGCGCAGCTGCGCGATCATATCGAACAAATATTATCGTTTATTGTCGCCGATCTTGAATCTCCTCAATCGGATAGTCAGCAGATTAAAAAATCTCACGGAAAAAGCGATAACGAAAATGACCAATATAGTGCGGCGGAGATTCATGGCGATATCCGGCATGATGAAGGATTCGATATCGTCCAAATGGTTTCAGAGTATCGGGCGTTACGCAGCAGCGTCATCAAGTTATGGACTAATGCTAATAGAAACTTGTCAGATGAAAAAGTAGTGGATTTAATTCGGTTTAATGAATCGATAGATCAAGCACTTGCCGAATCTATTGTTAAGTTTACGAAGAAAGTCGATTATTCCAAAAACTTGCTTTTAGGCGTATTAGGACATGATATTCGAAGCCCATTAGGTGCTATGAATATGTGCGCACAGCTTATCCCCATAGTGGGAATATTGAATGAAAAACAACAAGAGCTCACCTCTCAAATTGTTAGTAGTAGCAGCCGTGTATCCGATATTGTCACCAATTTACTCGATTTAACGAGTGCTCGGGCAGGAACAGGATTGCCCATTCTTAGGGCGGTTATGGATATTGGGATTTTAGCCCGTCAAGTCGTTGAGGAAACGCAAATTCAGCATCCTGACCGTCCCATCTTATTGGAAATTACAGGAGATGTGCAAGGTGAGTGGGATGCTACGCGTATCGGGCAGCTATTTTCCAATTTAATTAGCAACGCAGTGCAATATGGAACTAAAACTGCTCCTATAGATGTTATGGTGAGAGGGGATCGTCTTGAGGTGAAAATCTCAATTCATAATGATGGCGACCCTATTCCTCCCACACAGCTAACCACACTGTTTCATTCTTTTACTCGAGGAAAAAGTGATGGCAATCAAACCGGCGGGGTTACTTCAAATATAGGTTTAGGATTATTTATTACCAAAGAAATTGTTTTGGCTCATGGCGGCACGATTAAGGTGATCTCGAATGAGAAAGAAGGTACTACCTTCAGCGTGTGCTTACCAAAAGTAGGGTGATGACTCTAACTGAAGCTAAATCATGCGCAGGCGGTCGGCTAGAAAACAGTTCGCCCCCCATCTTATTGAACTCGAAAGAGCCGCGCTTTGATAGGCCACATTGGGTATCAGAAAGTTAGAATCAGAGGGCATGCGTAGAAATTAGTGCTCTCGACCAGATTGACGAATGGCCTGCTTGCCATTCGCCCTGCGGGTTCGTTACTGCGTTCCGCTTCAATTTTTGCTTTCTGCAAAAACTTCGAACCACTTGGTGCAACTAATTGAGGGATTACAAGGTATAGAAAAATACTAAAATACGTAGGATTTGGATTTGTATATTGAGAATTATTCTAAAATTAAGTGCTCAAAATATTCATCTAATTCTGTTTGGGAAACCTCAAATAAATTAACAAGCTTTTGGGGGCCAAACAGCAATTTCATAATGCTTCTTAAATAAGAATCACACGCTTTTGAGATATGGACAATATTCTCACGGCTACTATTAGAAACGCTATCACCATGCACTAGCTTTGATCTTATATCGTAACCGCTTTTTATCTCTTTAAATACTGTCTTTCTGTTAAAGCCGTGTTGACTTAGAAAAAAAGCGACTCTTTCTGAGAGTTTATGAGAAAGCTCAGAAGAAGATGTAGAAAAAAGTGCTTCAAATGCACTCATGTAGTGAGCAATTTTAAAACCGATGTCGGGTGCATTTCTTGCGCTATTTATATACTTAAAAGCTCTTCCGCTTCTACAAAATCCTTTTTCCAGAAAGAAGCGAAAATCGGATGCCTCTTTTTCGTGCAAGAAGCATTGAATATCATCAGTTATGCGTTCCCATTTCTTGAGAGCGTCTAAATCTAAACTTATAGTTTCAATACTGCAATTTGACAGAGTGTTCTTTTCGGCAAGGAAATTACTAGTACATTTTTCTAGTGAACCATTTTCATTATAAGAAAATAGATAGGCAGCCTCACACTGAAAGGAATGATCAAAGAGTACCCATGCACTGCGAAAAAGCCATTTTATCCATATAAGCAAACTTAGTAAAAATGGTTCTAATTCGCCGTCTTTAATATCTTCTTCGGTGAACTCACAAAAAATTAAATTTGGAGAATTCATTAAATGTTCAAATTCAATTCCACCCATCATGTATTGTATATCTTCCGTAATGAGTTTGATTTTCTCATCCAGAGAATTTGTAATATTTATGCCCGGTATAAGGGTAAAATAGTCCGTGAGTGGCTCTGATATTTCTAAATTTCGTATTGATGTCAGGAAAATAGTTTTTTTCATTTCGATTAATCTCAATACTCAACGAAACATTTGTTAGAACCGCTCATCTATTTGAATTTCATCATTTCTATCCGAAACCATGCAAGTTGGGTATCGGAAAGTTAGAACCAGAGGCAGCTCTTTGGCCAGCGCGGACTCGAACCGTTTTCTAAACGGCCACTTCCGAAGTGGTGCTCTCGATCGGATTGACGAATGGTCTGCTTGCCATTCGCCCTGCGGGTTCGTCACTTTGTTCCGCTTCCAAAATGTCTTACTGACATTTTGTAATGCTACGCCTACTGGCTTGCACCCTGAGGGTTCGTCACTTCGCTCCGATTCCACAACAGTTGCACAATATCACATAAAAAAGCCCGCGCAAGGCGGGCATTTTTTCTGTGGTGCTCTCGACCGGAATCGAACCGGTACTCGATTACTCGAAACAGATTTTAAGTCTGCAGCGTCTACCAGTTCCGCCACGAGAGCAATCCCACGCAGAATGCCTAACC
>JAIXRX010000035.1 GCA_027485005.1 Alphaproteobacteria bacterium | reverse complement strand
TCAGACAAGCCTTCTCCCTTCGCAACGGCACGAAATCCTCTGACTTTTTCATTCCACTGAGTGGCTGCGGGAGATTGGGTTGAGGACATAAAGCCTTTTTCTTAAGGTTGAATAAGCTTACCATATCTTAAAATTGTTGCGAAATGATGAAGACTGCGGCAAAAAGATAAAAATTCTTATTACTTCAAGGAAAAGCCCATGAAAGCTGCTGTCATTACCTTCCCTGGTTCCAACTGCGACCGCGACGCCTATTCGGCGCTCAGCGCGCTGGCGGCGGTGTCGGGTGCGGCCAAACCGTCGGACATCACCAAAGTCTGGCACGGGGATGCGGCCTTGCCAAAAGTGGATTTAGTGGTGTTGCCGGGTGGGTTTTCCTATGGTGATTACTTGCGCTCGGGCGCCATGGCAGCGAATTCACCCATTCTGAAAGACGTGGTCGCTCATGCGAATCGCGGCGGCTTGACCCTTGGCATTTGCAATGGCTTCCAGATTCTGACCGAGGCTGGCCTTGTCCCAGGGGTGTTATTGCGTAATGCGGGCTTAAAATTTGTTTGCAAACCCGTGCAGCTGCGCGTGGAAAGCACCGCCACCGCCTTCACCAAAAACTACAACAAAAACCAAGTTATCACCATTCCTGTGGCGCATCATGACGGCAATTATTTTGCAGCGGCTGACACGCTAAAAGCTATGGAAGACAATGACCAAATCGCCTTCCGCTATTGCACCGAGGATGGCCAAGTAACGGCGGAAGCCAACCCGAACGGCTCACTCAGCAATATTGCAGGCGTGTTTAATGCAGGTAAAAACGTGCTGGGTATGATGCCGCACCCTGAGCGCTATGCCGACAGCATGGTGGGTGGTGCCGACGGCGCGCCGATGCTGCAAGCCTTACTGGCGGCCTAAAACGCACCTCATTTCCTCTATTTTCTGCTTTCCTGCCACACTGTCATAAAACTTTAACCTTTCTGCGCTATAGTAGAAAAATAAAGATGGCAGTAATTTAAGGAGGCCAGCATGGAAGAAGGTGAAAATACACAGAAAGGCAAAATGTGGGGTGGGCTTTTGGGCTTACTGGCAGGTGCCGCAGGCGCATATGCCACCTATGGTGCAGTTACTTCCTCTCTCGCGACGGCAGGTGGCCTGCTCAGCACAAGTGCCGCAGGTATTATAAGCATTGGCTCTTTTGCATTACCCGCATTTATCGGTCCTATTGCCGTCGCAGGCTTAGCCGCAGCAGGGGTTTTACTTTTGGGTAAAATGATTGGATCAGCGATTGGAACTTCCATCGGCGCAGCTAAAGACCAACAGCAGGCCGCCGCACAAGAAGCCAGCCTTGCTCAAGGACGCGGCCTAGAACGCGGCATGGGCGGTGTTGAACCCACCCTCAGTGCAGGCGTGCAAAAAGAAGCGCCGGCGGTCAATAATAACCTGCCCAGCATGGACCTGCCGCGTGGGCAAGAAACGAATGAGCCTGAGGCTCCCACTAAAAGCTTTGTAAAAATGGAAGATGCACGCCGCGCTGGACGCAACGCGCCAAACTCCGCCATCACCTATGAAACAGCGATGATGCGCTAATTTATTTCTTATAGGATTTTGCACTGGCCGCAATACTATCCATCCACGCGAGCATCACACCAGAAATAACAAACACCACATGGATGATCACCATCCAACGAATCTGGTCTTCCGTATATTTTCCAATATCCATAAATACTTTGAGCAAATGAATCGCAGAAATCGCCGCAATCGAGGCAATCAGTTTTAGCTTCAGTGCCGTAAAATCTACCGAGCCTTTCCAATCGGGCTGGTCTTCATGGTCATCTGTATTGATTTTAGATACAAAGTTTTCGTAGCCAGAATAAATCACAATCAGCAATAGATTTCCCGCAAGCGATAAATCGATAAGCGACAAAATACCCAAAATCACTTCCGACTGCGTGATGTTCGGAATAGCGCTAAACAAATGCAGCAACTCTTGGGCAAAGCTAAACAAAAGTAGTACAAGCGCTAACGCAAGCCCTACATAAATAGGCACCATCAACCAACGGCTGGCAAATAATCCTTTTTCGAAAATACGCTCAACAGCATTCGGGTGGTCACTCATTTTTTTCTCCTATTATTTCTCTAAACCGCTTGGCAAACCTTGCGGGAATGCTTGTTCAATTGCCGCTAAAATCCGCTGCTCGCGGTTATCAGGATTCGGGTGGGTACTAAAAAATTCAGCCTGCCGTTTGCCACCCGCTGCTTTTTTCAAGACCGCCATCACATGCAGCAAACCACGCGGATCATAGCCTGCTTCGCTCATAAAACGCACGCCCAACACGTCCGATTCTATCTCATCTTCGCGCCCATATTTCATATTCACCATTTTTCCTACCATGGCCGCCATCTGCCCTGCCCCATGATCCCCCGACGCTACAACCGCTGCCTGTGCCAGCCCTTGGGTCAGTTTTTCTTTGGCCATATGTTCGGCGCCGTGGCGTGCCACCACATGTCCAATCTCATGCCCTAGCACCCCCGCTAGTTGGCCGTCAGTGTCGAGCTGCTCATACAAAGCCCGCGTAATAAACACCTGTCCACCTGGCAGTGCAAAGGCATTGATGGTTTGATTATCCGCCAGCAAATGAAATTCAAATTGCCAATTGGTTCTGGCCACCGCGCTGCGCTCCACCAACCGCGCACCAATCGCTTTCACCCGCGCCACATCGCGCGCATTACGGTCCTCGCCACCATATTGGCTCATCATTTGCGGCGCGGCATTGAGACCTAGCGCAATTTCTTGATCCGCGCTGAGCGCCACACGCTGGGTCTCGCCCGTTAATTCATTATGTTCGCTGGAACTGAAATAACTGAAAAACGCCATCGCCACCAAAATAAGCGCGAAGGTGAAATTACCACCACGACCGCCGCCACCAAACCCTTGTAAATAGGAAGAACGACCCAAACGAAACATAGTAAGGCTCCTAAATGTGAATGCTGAGTGTATAACAAAAAACCCGCGATGCAAACGCAGCGCGGGTTTTTATGTTAATTATCTGAACAGACTATTTGCTATAATCAAGTTCGATTTCCACGCGACGATCTTTCGCAAGGCATTTAACAAGCTCTGGACGCTTCAAGCTGCTTGGGCAGTTGGTCACAGAATCGGTAGCGCCTTTGCCTTCCACCAAGCTGGTGCTAGTTGGAATATTGATACGAGAAGCGAGATAATTCTGAACAGCCCCCGCACGACGTTTTGATAAATCCACATTATGGTCTGATTTGCCTAAAGCATCTGCATAACCAATCACGGTTGCTTTTTTCACGCCAGTCGAAGCTTTCACCGCTGCCACCAGCGCGTCTAGTTTCGCTTGGCTATCCAGCGTCAAGGTTGCGCTGTTAAGGTCAAAATAAATGCTACGCTGATCGTTGGTAAGGCTTTCCACAGGTGCTGGCGCTGCTTTTTTCACCACTTTTTTAGGCTCTTCTACTTTAGTGCCACATGGGTTGCTGCTATTCATCCATTTGGTCAATACGCAATCACCGCGCTCGGTAACCACTACGTTTTTGGTTTTGGTGAGAGCGCTGTCATGCGCAGAGCTAGCAGCCAATGCCGCAGAAGAACAAGACAATGCCACCAAAGCGGCGCAAGCAAAACGAATATTCATGGATAAAACCTCTATATGAGTGGAATGGGACGCGCATTATATGCCCCCGCACGGAATAAGCAATGGGCGGATAAGAATAAAAACTAGAAGCGCCCCATACCACCATACCCGCCGCCCGCCGCTGGATTGGCGTATGTTTGAAAATAATTAGCGTTAGCATTCGCTGATTGATTGGCCTGATCTATCATCGCCATAGCCATAAGCATTTCTTTGTCTTTTTCACGTTTGGCAAGACCGTCTTGCATAGCCTTCTCTGGATCAGGTCTTTTGGCAGCCTCTTGCGCCATTTTATAAATAACCTCACCCTCAGTTTCGGTCTTTTTGCCGAGGATATATCCTCCTATCAATCCGCCCGCAACAGCACTTATACCGGTGATCCAGCCTTTTGTTTGTGATCCACATTTTTGCCATTCGGCAGCCATATAACCCACCATGCCTGATATCATCGCCGCCATAGCTCCCCAAACAAGACTATATGTTTGGCGTTCTGATTTCACACTTTCTGGAGAAGGGCGATATTTTTCGGGATCAAAGCTTTCTGTTTTAGATGCATTTTCGCTCATACAACACTCACTATTGGTAGATTTGGTGGCATTGTATGAAAGGCCTAGCAAAGGTCAAATGACAGTTGTGGAACGACACTTAGTATGTCCTAAAGCCAAGGCGGGATAGTGCGGTATTAAGTGGGATATAATGGGATAGCACAGCGGCGGTGAGCCTGGCGTAGGCGTGTCGTGACACCATCAAAACACAGCGCGGCCAAGTGTAACCCAACACGACACTTTGAAGGCGGCTTTAAGCAATATAGAAGAGATTGCCCCATAAGGGCGTGCGCGGCGCGTGCGGTGCCGTAAGGCAAGCATTGCTGCGCGTTACGGCGCGAGTGGCGCAAAGCAACATGACAAACTAAGTGTCGTGTTTTTGGGTCGTTTGGCGTTCAAGTTACACGATAGCGTTCAAGTTATGTAACGCACAGTAATATAATAATTATTGTCTGCATTATGGTGTTTTGCAAAACACTAACTTGAACTCTTAGATGGCAATCTAAACCTTGCGAAACACCACCAGCACCATGCCTAGAATGGCAAAATCTACCCCGTCATTTAAGATGATTTCAAAGGGGCTGTAACCTGTGTTTTCAGAGGAGACAACGACCTTGCCGCCCGGCAGTCGCTGGATGCGTTTGACCAATATATCACCTTCCAGGCGCACGATGTAAGTGCCGTCCGCTCCTTTGAGGTGTTGCGGCGCACGACTACAAAGCATCAGCTCGCCTGATCGGATACGCGGCTCCATGCTGTCCCCTAGCACTGGCATTACAAATGTGTGGAGCGGTTCCAAGCCAAGGCCTCGCAACATGCGTGCGCTGAACCGTATATAGTCATCACCTTCTTCACTTAGCACAGCTGCGCCACCACCTGCACTCGCATGAATACTGAGTAATGGAACGGCTACAGAAGAGGTGTCATCAACCTCGTTTATTTTTGCCTCATAGGAGGATTTATCCAGTTTGATGGTAGAAGTATTGGCAGCAGCCATTGAGAGATACATTTCTTCACCATCTTTACTACGCAATGGTTGTGCCCTGAATTGCGAGGGCACAGAAGAATCCGCCAAAGCAGACGAGCGATAGCTAGAGTCAGGCTTACCTTCGCCTGTGGCTAACCATGCCGCTGATACCCCGGCTGCAGCAGCAATTGCTATGACCTTATCAAGCCCCGGCTCACTACCTTTGAGGTATTGCCGAATAGCCCCCTCACTCAGCCCGCTTTTTTTTGCGAAGCCAAGTACAGATTCCTCTTTCATAGCTATTTTTAGTCGGTCTTTAAACACCATCATATCCAATACTTTGCCCGCCCTCTATCAGGGCGTGTCCGAAAAGTCACATCAATTCGTATAAAAAAACGGACATTCGCAAAACATCGCTTTTTAATGTTGCTATATCCGCTTTATTGTGCGAACACACATTTAGTTAGCTTAATTCAACAACGCCAAAAAAACGGGCTGTAACCCGTCATAATGGAGAGTTCATGTCACAAAACAAAAAAGGCTGGCATAGGGAAGACATCAAGGCCGCAGTTCGCAAACGCGGTACTACTATGCGCGCAATAGCAATTGATGCAGGGCTTTGCAAAGACGCATGTCACATTGCAATGACTACACCTTTTCCTGCGGCTCAACATGCAATTGCTAAATTCCTTGGTGTCTCGCTGCACAGCCTCTGGCCTGCTTGGTATGACAAGCAGGGTCAGCGCATTGGCACAAGAACTGCGCGCAAAGCTAGAACAATAAGCCGCCAAACACAATCCCAAAAATTAAATGCGCGAGGTGCGGCATGAACCGCCATTGCATCCAGTTTCTCCCCACCCACCCTGACAGTGCCCTCCAAGCGTGGGGAGACGGTGTGGCGGCTTGCAGGCTCGCCACACCGACAATCACCAAACGCCACATTGAGTGCCGCGCCTTAAAGCGTGAGCGCACCATGCAGCGCCTGTTGGCGAGCAAGGCCTTCAATGCGGCTTTAATCATCGTTTTAACCACATTGATTCTGGCCGCCGTGCCTGTGGCCATGACTGGCTATGGCAAGTGGGTGGCCATGGAAGAAGACCGGAGGGTGTAATGAAAAAGGATAGCGCCTATGGGCAACAACTTTCGCTCTTTCAAAATGAGCTGAACAAATATCAACGCACCAACCATGTGCTGGCGCGTGCTGTATTGGATCAGGATAACCGAGGCGTTCAGCTTCAATCGATGCTGGATGAGTTGATCGACAATAAACCAGACGATGCACAGTATGATCTGATTGCACTGACCGAGCGCCTAAAAAGCGTTGAGGATACGGCGGCTTTAATGCGTGAAAAAGTTGGTCTTGAAGACCGTGTGAAAAAGCTGGAAGTGATGATTCAGCGCCTTCCTTCCCAAGCGTCAGGCGGGAATACTCCCCCGACATTGATACGCCGCAATAAGCGGGCAGCTCAGGGCGCTGGTACTGCCTGGGAAATATATGACCGCCTCGCGCAGCAAACCCTCTGGTATGCTGGCAGTATGGATGCCGCCCTGCAAAAATGCGCAGAGGCCAGCCGTTTTGTAGTGGAGGTGCAACATGATTAACATGCCTCTTCCTGCCACCCCTCCCGGCTGCTCGTGCTGCCATAAACCTTATTCAGAGGTGGAGTTTTTATTTAAGAGCGCTGCGTCTTTCCATATTTGCGATGGCTGCGTGGAAAGCACCTATGCCCGCTTGCAGGACTTGCGCGCTGCCAAAACACATGGGGAGCGCTCATGATCAGGGAGCACTACACCGCACGAGAGTTAGCTGGGTTAAATCTAGATGTTTTGCCAGGTACAGAGCAAAGGATAAACATCCGCGCCAAAAAAGAAGGCTGGCCATCTATTAAACGTGAAGGCAAAGGCGGTGGCCGTATCTATCCGCTGACCATGTTGCCTGCAAAATTGCAGCATGCCATTTTGCAAAAGGTGGCGGCGGAAACGCCGAAGCTTCAAATGGCGGCAGTGCAGCTTGAAGAAACAAAGCCAAACGGCCAGCAAGGCCGCCAGTTGGCCAAGCTTATGATTGTGACAAGCTACCAAAATTTCTGCCGCCTGAATGGGATATCGACCCATCATGGTGCGGAGATATTTCTTGCGCAGTACCGCGTGGAACGCGCTATGACACCTCATAAAATGCCTTATTGTGTGGTGCCGGAGCTTTGCACCCGCACGCTGCACCGCTGGTGCAAAGCCGCCACCACGCAGCCAGAGTTGCTGGGCGGTCGCTATGGCAAACGTAAAGGCACCAGCATATTAAGCCGCGCCTGCGGTGGTGCTGTGGCCAAGTATGTTGCTGCCCTGCTGACTGATAACCGCGATTATAAAGGCGGGCATCTGCGCGATTTTGTGCGCATGAAGTTTGGTACGATGCTGGATGTTAATGGGCGGTGTTTCCCGCTGCCATCCTTGCGCGCCTTTGAGCGCCATATCGTGGAATGGAAACAGGAGAACAGCGCACTGTTCATGGCTGTGACTTCACCTGGGCAATACAAAAACACCCACAAGGTGGCCGTGGGTGATGCAGATGCACATATCACTGGCCTCAACCAGATGTGGCAGATCGATGCCTCGCCCGCCGATGCGATTTGCAGCGATGGCCGTTACAGCATTTATGCGCTGATCGACGTATGGAGCCGCCGCGCCATGTTTAGTGTGAGCAAGACCGCGAAAACCGAGGCTTCCCTGCTGCTGGTGCGTAAGGCCATTATGGCATGGGGCAAACCAGAAACGATCAAGACCGATAATGGCGCTGACTTTGTGAGCCGCCGCTTTACAATGGCACTGGCTGGCGTGGGCATTTTGCAAGAGATTTCACCGCCATACTCGCCAGAGAAAAAGCCATTTGTTGAGCGCGTGATTGGCACCATGCAGCGCGACCTGATGGCCATCCTGCCGGGTTTCTCTGGCCATAGCGTGGCGCACCGCCAACGTATCCGTGAGCAAAAAGACTTCGCGTCCCGCATGGGTGAGAGCGATGCTGCTGCATTCTCAGTGGGCATGACCGCTCAAGAATTGCAAGTTGCTCTCGATAGTTGGGCAGCTGGTAAATATGGCAATGCGGTGCATTCCGCCTTGAAGATGTCACCCAATGAGCGCGCCGCGCAATGGCCGCATCCAGTACAAAAACCCGCTAGCGAGCGCGCCCTTGATCTGCTGCTTGCCCCTATCGCGGCAGGCGGTGGCATGCGCCGCATTACGAAATCAGGCATCCGCGTGGATGGCCTGTCTTACATCAGCGAAGCGTTGCTCCCGTATATTGGGAAAGACGTGCTGGTGCGGCATGACCCGGCTGACCTTGGCCGGGTCTATGCTTTCGATGAAAACAGCAATTACCTGTTTGAGGCGATTAACCCGCAAACCATTGGTATCGATCCGATGCAGTTCGCTGCGCAGCTAAAAGCGGCGCAGGCCAATCTGATCAGCGAAAGCAAGAAAGAGCTGAACCGTATCCGCCGTGGATTGAACAAAAAGGAACTGGCCGATGGGTTGCTGGCGCTACACGCTGACACCAAGGTGCTGTCATTCCCGCAGCGCGTGGAAGAGTTCAGCACCCATGCAATGGATGAAGCATCCCGTGCCGTAGAAATATTGCCACTTCAAAAGCCCGCCCGCCAAGCCACCGTGCATGATCAAGAGGTGGCGTTTAGTGACCGTGAGTTATGGGCCAAGCGCGTGCGCGCCATTGCTGCCAGTGTGGCCCGTGGCGAAGGCATTAGCGACCGTGATCGTAAGTGGATTGGCCGTGTCAGCGACCGTGCGTGGTGGCCAGAAGAAATAGATGCGGATGAACTAACCGCCGCTCCAGCAGCAGAGATGCTGCTGAATGAAACACCCAGCGATGCAACGCTGGATGTCCCACCCATGTAATTAACTTCAACAGAGAGAGCACATTATGACATCAAAAAAAGAAAAGGTCAATCCAAGCACTGGCGGGATTGCGCCATTGCGCAACATCACCATCCTGAACGAGCTGCTGCTCCACACCATAAACCGTGCGGCACATCTTCCGGGTATCGTTACATTTAGCGGCCCATCAGGTTTCGGAAAATCAACTGCTGTTGCATCTGTCGCCGCTAAATACGGCGCAACCTATGTTGAGGTGCGCAGTGTCTGGACAAAGAAAGCCTTCCTAGAAGCTGTGCTGCTGCAGCTGGGCATCCAACCCGCCAAGACAATTTCAGCGATGACAGATCAAGTGAGCGAGGAACTGGCGCTTAGTCAACGACCGCTGTTGATCGACGAAGCCGACAACCTGGTTGACCGCAATCTGGTGGAGCTGGTGCGCGACATTTATGAGCAAAGCAAAGCTCCCATCGTGTTGATCGGTGAAGAGGCCTTGCCACAAAAGCTACGCCGCTGGGAGCGCTTCCATGGCCGCGTATTACGTTGGGCGCAAGCGGTGCCTGCCAATATGGAAGATGGCCGCATTCTGGCCAAGCATTTTGTCCCTGCCATTACGATCAAAGACGACCTTCTGGAGCAGATCGTGAACGATGCGCATGGTAGCGTGCGCCGTATTGTCACCAACCTAGATCGTATTTATGACGAGGCCGCAGGGCATGAGTGGGCGGAAGTTGGTCTGAAAGAATGGGGCAAGCGCCCTCTTCATTCCGCTACCCCACCTCAAGCTCGGAGATTCTAGCCATGTGGGTACGTCATATTAAATCACGACAAGGGGTGTGGGTTGCAATCCGCAAGCTACGCACCTTCACCTGCCGAGACATTTATGTGCTCACAGGCCACGAAACATCAAGCATCCGATCATATCTGGATCGCTTGGCAGAGCATGGGTATCTGGAGAAAAAGACAATCGGCAAGATCGCCGAACCCAATGTCTATACTCTGGTGCGCGATGTCGGTCAGCTCGCGCCGCGAATTGACAAAGATGGAAAACCAATGGAGCCGTCTGCGCGCCAGCGCATCTGGTCAGCCCTAAGAGTGTTCGGTGCGCAGCAGTTCGATGCACGCTATGTGGCGCTGGTCGCATTCTGTGAGTTGGGAATGGCTAAAGAGTATTTAAAGTACCTTCGCCTGTCAGGATATATCAAGGTGGCGCAGGAGTCGTATCCCGGCAAAGGTGCCACATATATCTTTCTGCCAGGCCGCAACAGTGGGCCGCTTGCCCCAGAGGTCAACAAACGCAAGCAACAGGTTTTCGATCCTAACGCCGAAAAAATAGTTTGGCGTGGAGGTGCAGCATGAAGCCAGTTGTAAGCGCCATGGCTCTGGCAAAAGAGCATTGGGTGCCAACCTTACCTGAATGGGTGATGCGATTGGCTGAGTATGCAGATCAGCACACGCAGGCGGACGCCGCCCGCAAGATTGGTCGCTCGGCGAGCCTGGTCAATCAGGTGCTTAAAAATCGTTACCCAGGCGATTTAATGCAGGTTCAAGCACGCGTTGAAGCGGCCTTTAACGCCCAGCAAGTGCAGTGCCCGATTTTGGGCATGATTGATGGGCCTATCTGCATGAAGCATCAGCTTTCACCCTATTCACCAGCCAATCACCAGGCGGTCGCACTCTTTCGGGAATGCCGTCGATGCGCGCATAACACCTGCGGGAGGAAACGTCATGAATAATACATCACCTAATCGTACCGTTCCTGGCGCAATTAAGCGTGTCCAGCAAATCATGTCCCGTTACATGCCGCCGCGAGATTTGCGACATGAGGAGATGAACCTGTCCATCCCACTCGATGAATGGGTTGGCATCATCGCCTTCCTAGGAGACCTCAGCAAAGTGGTTGAGCAGCTGGAAGGCAAAATCAACATCGACCCCTCTCTTATCCATGAAGGGCCAAATGTGTACGACATCCGCCTTGAGCGCCAGCGCCGAGCCAATAACCAGACTGAAAGGAACAACGCATGACAACACATATGACAAACGATAAAGGCCATCTGGTACCAGTAGAAATGGTGAAGCCGGAGCACAAGCTGGAAGACCAGCTTGTGGCGCAGCTGTTTGGTCAGGCCACCAAGCTCAATGCCGAACTTACCTATTTCAAGGCGGCCGCATTTGATGACATTGACGCCTTTTTAGCATTGCTGTCTGAAAAATACGGGCTGCTTAAGGGTGGCAAAAAAGGCAACCTCACTCTGCAATCCTACGATGGCCTGAGTAAAGTGCAGGTGCAGGTAGCAGACGGAATCGCTTTTGGCCCTGAGCTGCAAATAGCCAAGGGGCTGATTGACGAATGCATCAAAGCTCACAGCGGCGGTGTCAATCCCACCATCCTCACCATCGTCAATCATGCCTTTGCGGTAGACAAAGAAGGCCGCGTCAATCGTGGCAACATTCTCGGTCTACGCCGCTTGGATATCAAGGACGAGCAGTGGACGCAGGCCATGCAGGCGATCAATGATTCGATGCGCGTGGTATCTACCAAGCAATATGTGCGGTTCTATCGCCGCACTAATCTGCTGTCCCCTTGGAACTCCATCACTCTAGATTTTGCGGCGGTGTAAAATGGGAAAGGTGATGAGTTTCGGCGCGGCTTCCGATAGCAATCGCAAAAGCATGATTGCTAAAATCCACATTGGCAAATCAAAGCTTTGCATGGTGGATGAAAGCTATCGTGCCTTGCTGGTGCGCATCACCGGGAAAGAAAGCACCAAGGATATGTCCGGCGCAGAACTGGAAGCGGTGCTCAAAGAGTTTGAACGCCTCGGTTTCAAAACAACCACCTTCCGCGCCGGGCCGCGTCTTTTGCCAAACGATCCACAGATCAAACGGGTGCGGGCGCTTTGGTTGAACCTTTACCACCTTGGCGCTATTCATGACGGCTCTGAGAAAAATCTGGAGGCCTATTGCTTACGCATGGCAAAGGTAGAAAAAATACAATGGATGCGCAGCCATCAAATTGATGCCGTTATCCGTGGGTTGCTGGGCTGGCTAAACCGTATCGGCTGGATGAATCCAGATGCTGCCATGATTGATACCGTTATGCGCGCCCGCGTGATGCGTGGTATTGACAGCCGCCCAGCTGATGTGAGTTACGGCGCTATCGCGGCAAAGGCAGCGACAATCTATGCGCAATATCGCTTGCTTGGTAAGGCGATAGATTTTCAACCAGAATTTATGGATATAGCTGACCTGGATAAAACCATCGAAGACCTCGGCGTTCAATGCCGTGCACAAATGGCTGCAGGTAACTAAGATGGCTGATTACGATCACCTTGATTTACCAGATAATCCAACCACCGATGGACTGCGTATGTTGATCGGTGACGATGCGCTCGAGCAGCTGTCAGTCGATTTTGGTGGGGCAGCTATTTCTATCCCGCTGCGGGCAACAGAGAGCGGCCCAATTGCGTATTGCATTGGCCTAGAGGCGGCAAAGCGCTTGTCTGATATATGGGGTGGTATGGTGATGACCGTGCCAGTGCGGCCCAGCCGCAATGCCCGCATTCTGCGTATGTATAATGATGGGGTGCCGATTAACCGGATTGCTCGTATCATCGGCACCGACCGTAGCGTGGTTTATCGGGTCATAAAAGCCTCCGCTGCTAAAGATCAATACGATCTGTTTTAGAATAACCCGCCCCTGTTATTATTGAAATTGTAGCTACCGCTACAATGCCATGCCTTCGCGTGAGCGCGTAACATCGCGTTTATGCCACATGTAAATGCTTTTAAATTTCTCCAATTATGCCGTCAGCTCTTTCATTGCTGCGCGGGGAAAGTATCGCTGTCTGTGGCCATGCTTTCAGGAGGTAGCGCTGCAGGTATAGCACTGGCTATGCTGATGACGCTGGAGGGTTTGAGTCTCTCCACCTACAAAGACACGGCCAGCATTGATACAATCTGCTATGGGCATACCGCCACCGCTCGTCCAGGTCAGACGCTGACACAGCCAGAATGCGACAAGCTGCTTAATGGTGATTTGGGTGTATTTAAGCGAGCGGTTGAGCGCGCTGTCAAAGTGCCAATCCCTGAAACGATGAAGGCTGCCATTATCAGTTGGGCGTACAACGTGGGCATAGGCGCAATGCAAACCTCCACCCTTATTCGCCTGCTTAACCAGGGGCAATATGAAGCTGCCTGCATGCAGATGAACCGATGGATATGCGAGGTAGCACCCAAGGGAAAAGGCGATACCACTGGTCAATGTGCTGTGCCCGCCCGCAACAAAAGAATTAGCAAAGGGCTGATAAACCGCCGCAAAGTGGAGGTTCGCATATGCTTGCACGATATTTAATCGCCTTTGCCTTGGGTTTTGTTTTTGGTTTTGGTGTCGCCACTTACTGGCAGGGATTGGAGCGCAAGGCGTCCGATGCAGAGCGTAGCGCTCAAGATGCGACTGCCGTTTCAAGCGCGCATAAAGATACCGCTGCCCTGGGCGGATCCATTCATGAAATCGAAACAGCCAGCTTGAAGGATATCCGCCATGCCGAATCCGAAACATCTCATATTGCCCGTGGTCTTACTGATGGCTCTGTCGAGTTGCTCGTCAGCGCCAGCTGTCCGTTACCAATGTCCGCCACTGCCGGAAATTCCGGCGTGGCTGATGGAGCACGAGCCAGACTTAAGCGAGAATCTGAACCGGATTATCTCGCCGTCCGCACCGCCCTCAAGCGCTGCCCTGAAAAAGTAAAAGCATTACAAAAAATCTTACAGGAGGAACGCCGTGTTAGAAACTCTGAATGACTGGCGCAATGTAATTCAATGGGTGTTTACCGGGTTGGTGGCATGGATTTGGTGGAGCATCAAAACCCGCTTCACAACCAAGGAAGATCATCTTTCGCTTGAGAAACGAGTGGCGGCGGCCGAGGTTGCTTTGAGCAATCTTCCAACCCTGCATGACCACCATCTCTTGGTATTGCAAGGGGCGGAAACCAAAGGACATGTGCGTCGGGTTGAGGAGACGGTTCAACGCGTGCAGACCCAACTGGATCGCATTGAAGAATTTCTCATTAAGGGAGCAGGTCGATGAATTTCAAAGAACATCTGGCCGCTGACCGCCGTCTTTGCATCCTCCGCATTCTGGCCGAAACAGGTGGATCGGCTAATGATTCTGTGTTGCACACGGCATTGGAAAGCATCGGCCATCGTCGCCAATCCCGCGCTACTATCCGTGAAGATATCCGCTTTCTGGTGGCCAGCGGTTTATGCACTGATGAATGGTTAGAACATATCCAGATCGTTAATATCACCCAGCGTGGTGTTGATGTAGCAGAAGGACGTGAAGAAGCGGCTGGAGTTAAAAAGCCAGGCATAGGGGGTTGATATGGCTCCCCGTAATCGCCCAAGCACAATTGACCGACTGCCAAAATCAGTGCGCGAGAAGATCGGCGCATTGCGTGACGCTGGGCATACGATTGATCAAATTATAGAGGCATTAAACAGCCTATTAACCGTGGATGAAGTGCCGTCGCGTTCAGCCATCGGCCGACATATTAAAAAGACTGAACAGATCACGGCGCGTATCCGTGAAAGCCGCCAGATTGCCGAGGCGATAACCCGCAATTTAGGCGATAAGCAAGCCAGCGATGTGGTGCGCATGAATCTGGAGCTGCTGCAAGATATGATTCTGCGGGCAAGCACGGCCCTTGATGATGACGGCAACGAAGTGAAGTTTGATGCGAAAGACATTATGTTCCTAGCCACCGCTTTAGAAAAGGCCGCGAAGGCCAGCAAATCAGACTTTGATCAGCAGATTGCCGAGATACGCGAATTAGAGCGTAAAGAAACAACTAAGAAGGCTGCGGACACTGCGGTGGCGGCCGCTAAAAAACGAGGGCTTTCTACTGATACGATTCAGGCGATCAAAGCCAGCATCTTAGGGGTAGTCTGATATGGATGAACATAGCAATGAACTGGCTTGGCTGCGTGTTCAGTTTTTGAAGCTGGCGTGCCTTGACCTGCCTAATGCCACCGTTGAACAGCGTATTGCCCGCGCTGTAGAATATGAAAGCTATGCTCTGTCGCCTCCACTTGAAGAGGAGACGATTCAATGAACTATTACGTTCCATCAGAAATCGCCAACCTACCCGATGTTTTTTTTGGCTACCAGAAACGTGCCATGCAGTTGCATACCACGGCATCGGTTGCTTTTGTGGAGAAATCCCGCCGTATCGGTTTGACCTGGGCCATTGCTGCTGATGCTGTTTTGACGGCAGCAGCTAACCGCGCTGCAGGCGGTATGGATGTTTTTTATATCGGCTATGCGCTGGATATGACCCGTGAGTTTATTGATACCTGTGCTGAATGGGCCAAGCACTTTAGCCATGCAGCAGCTGCTGTTGAAGAGTTTGTATTTAATGATGGCGTGGGTGATGACACAAAAGAGATTAAGGCGTTCCGTATCACCTTCGATAGTGGCTATGATATTGTGGCGCTCACTAGCCGCCCTCGCTCGCTGCGTGGCCGCCAAGGTTATGTGATTATTGATGAAGCCGCTTTCCATGACAATCTCAAGGAGCTGATGAAAGCCGCTCTGGCTTTGCTGATGTGGGGCGGTAAGGTGATGGTTATTTCAACGCACAATGGCGTGGATAATCAGTTTAATGAGTATGTTCAGGACATCCGCAAGGGGCGTTTGAAATATGCCCTGCTGCGTATTGATCTTGATGATGCCTTGGCCGACGGTCTTTATAAACGCATCTGTTTGCGTAATGGGAAAGAGTGGTCAGCCGAGGCCGAAGCCGAGTGGCGTCAAGGATTGATCAATGATTATGATGATGCAGCGGATGAGGAGCTTTTTTGTCAACCACGCATGGGCGGCGGCAAATACCTGCCCGGCGCACTCGTCGAACGCTGCATGGTGCAAGCGCCTGTTCTGCGCTTTTCCTGCGATAAAGAGTTTGTGTTTAAAGCTGAGTTTGAGCGTGAGCGCACCATTACCGAATGGTGTGAAGAGAACCTCAAGCCTTTATTGTCAGCGCTGAGTCCTGCACTACGCCACTTTCTTGGTGAAGATTTTGGGCGCAGCGGAGACCTCACCGTGCTGGTGCCGCTGCAGCTGCAACCGAACCTGATACGGCGGGTGCCATTTATCGTGGAGCTGCACAACGTACCCTTCGCTCAACAGAAACAAATCGTCTGGTATATCATTGACCGCCTCCCGCGCTTTAATGCGGCCGCTTTTGATGCACGAGGGAACGGCTCACAACTGGCCGAAGAAACCATGCAAAAATATGGCCCTAATCGCATCTACCAGATCATGGCCACGGCGCAATGGTATCTGAATGCGCTTCCTCGTTATAAAGCCGCGCTTGAAGACAGCACCATCATACTGCCAGCGGATGCCGACATATTAGCCGATCACCGCGTGGTGGAGCTGGTGCGCGGCATACCACAGGTGCCTGATAAGCGCACCACAGGCAAAGACGGCAAGAAGCGTCACGGTGATGGATTGATTGCTTGTGTGATGGCCTATTGGGCAACCCTGCAGGATTTAGTCGAATTTGGCTATGAACCAGTTAGCAACTCAAGTGCTCAGAAACGCGGCGTGATGCAAATGCATGCGGATGATTATGATAATGACGAAACCCCCACCAGCGGCCATATGGCACGCGGGGTAACATGGTAGGAGTAACCGATGGCCTTGCTTGATCAATATGGAAACCCGCTACTGCGTGAAGATTTGCTGGAAGAAAAGGTTCTCCCATCGATGACATCCGTGCGTAACGTGCGGCACAGTTACTCCAGTGCAGGCCTATATCCGCAAACGCTAGCCAGCTGGATGCGCCTCGCTGACGAAGGCGATACTATGGCCTATCTGGAGCTGGCCGAGCAGATCGAGGAGAAAGACCCTCATTATGCGGGCGTGCTGGCTCAGCGTAAGCGCGCCGTGACCGGGTTGGAAATTACGGTTGAAGCTGCCTCCGAGGATACTGCTGATCAGGAAGCTGCACAGCTCGTGCGCGATTGGTTTGAACGTGATGAATTGCGTAGCGACCTATTCGATATTATGGACGCGGTTGGCAAAGGCTTCTCCGTTTCGGAGATTATCTGGAACCAAACGGCGACTCGCTGGACGATTGAGCGTATTGAGTGGCGCGATCCACGCTGGTTTATGTTTGACCGACATGACGGCCGTACTTTGCATTTACGCGGTGAAGGTGGGCAGCCTGAACCTTTGACGCCATACAAATACATCGTTCACCAGGTGAAAGCAAAATCCGGCCTTCCTATCCGAGCTGGCGTGATCCGCCCGGTGAGCTGGTTCTGGCTTTACAAGAATTTCAGCGTCCGCGATTGGGTAATCTTTGCGGAAACCTACGGCCAGCCATTGCGGGTTGGTAAATACGGCGCTGGCGCTTCTGAGGCTGATCGTCAGGTGCTGCTCCGGGCGGTCGCAAACCTCGGTAGCGATGCTGGTGCCATCATCCCGGACAGCATGGTGATTGAATTCGTGAAGGATGCAAACCCAACGGGCAGCGTAGACTTATTCGAGCGCCTTGCGCGTTACTGTGACGAGCAGATCAGCAAGGCAGTGCTGGGGCAAACCACCACGACCGACAGCCTGTCTGGTGGAGGGCTGGCCGGGAATCAATCGCACAATGCTGTGCGTGGAGATATTGCGGATGATGATGCGGCCAGCCTTGCCGCTACCCTCAACACTCAGCTGGTGCGCCCGCTGGTGGATATCAATTTTGGTGAACAGAAAAAATATCCGCGTGTACGCATTCGCCGCCCAGAATCCGTGGACAGCGCGGCTTATGGCGCTTCTCTACAAACCTTTGTGAACCTGGGCGGCAAAGTCAGCGCCAAGCGTGCAGGCGATAAGCTGGGCTTGCCGATGGCAGAGGACGGTGAGGAAGTTTTAGCTCCAGCTGTTCCTGCCGTTCCGGCTATGATGAGCGCCCAGCATTCAGCAGCTTGCCCGGCAGGATGCCAGCACCACTTGGCTACGGCGGCAGCAAAACCCGCCAAGCCTGATGCCATTGAGAAGCTTGCAGATGAAATGGCCGATGGTTGGGAGGAGATTTTAACTCCCCTTCAACGCGAGATTGAAGAGGCTGTAAATGGCGCAAAGAACTTCGATGAACTAAGCGACCGTTTGCTCGCCGTGGCCAGCAAGACGGGCGATAAGGAGATGGCTGCAGCATTGGAAAAGACCATGTTGGCGGCACGCCTTGCAGGAAACTTTAATGTGAAGCTGGATTAATGGCCGAGCTACGCGCACTCCCACCAGAGCAGGCTATCGATTTCTTCCGCAAGAAAGGCTACCAGGAAACCTTTGATCATCGGGAGATGATGGGCGAAGTTCATGCCTATTCATTCACCGTAGCTAAGGCCACCAAGCAGGATGTGCTGCAGGATATCCGGGCTGCGATGGATGATGCTATCGCTAACGGCGAAACGCTGGCGGATTTCCAAAAGAAGCTCACTCCCATCTTACAGGAAAAAGGATGGTGGGGCCGTAAAAACATGATTGATCCGCAGACGGGCAAGGAAAAGGAAGTCCAGCTCGGCAGTCCGCGCCGTCTCAAAACTATCTTTGAAACCAACATGCGTACCAGCTATGCAGCTGGACGCTGGGAAGGAATTCAGCGCACAAAGAAAGCGTTTCCATATCTACGCTATGTTGCTGTGATGGATGGTGCCACCCGACCCGAACACCGCGCCTGGCACAATACTGTCTTGCCTGTCGATCATCCGTTCTGGGATGAACACTATCCGCCAAATGGTTGGGGCTGTCGCTGCTGGGTGCAACAATTGACCGAAGATGATGTGAAGCGATTAGGCTTAAGCGTCAGTGTGCACTCCCCTGTGGGGATGCCTCGCCGCTATTTTAATTCGCGCACGGGCGAAACCATGACTGTGCCGCAAGGTATAACTCCCGGTTTTAATTACAACGCAGGCCGCGCTCGTATGAAGGCACTGACGCCACCACCGCTCGATGCGCCGCTTGGCGTTCCATACCAAGGGCCAGCCGCAAAGGTGCCTATGCCCCGTATGCGCCCAGCCGCCACCAACATGATCCTGCCAGATGGACTGAGTGACCCTGAGTATGTCAATCGCTTCCTGAAAGAGTTTGATGCGGAGATCGGCAAGAGCAAGATATTTACGGATGTCGCTGGTGAGAATCTGGTGATCTCTGATTCCCTTTTCAAAAATGCCCAGGGTAATTGGAAGGTGCAAAAGAGCAATCGCCATAAATATCTTTTACTCCTGGCGGCCGCTCTAAAGAAACCGGATGAGATATGGGAATATTGGGAAATGCTAAGTGACGGCCGTAAAGTTTTACGCCGCCGCTATCTGACCAGATTGCAGGTTGGTGACGACAAGCAGCAAGCGCTGGTGGCGTTTGAAACGGGCAAAGATGGCTGGGCTGGCGTCACCACATTTCAAACCAAAAAAGGATACCTCCAGAAGCAGCGCCAAGGCTCTATGGTGTATCGACGGACAGAGGAGGAATAAAAAGCAGTCACGACACATCCCACCTGACTGCATTGAGATGACCTTGGAGGTTGGGGTGTCAGCCAGTCAGTCATCTGTTTTTCAATATAGCCTGATTCGACCCCAAAATCAACTTTTAGGGCAAAGCGATTTTAAGGGCACTTTTAGCGCCATCTTAGGGTGTGTAGCTATATGGGGGTGCAAAAGGGTTAGATGGCTAAAATTGAATCGCATTAAATGGCCTTATTGCGGGGTTAAGTATGTGCGGGTAAGTACGCCCATGCCGCGTGCGCGTGAAAACCGAATCCTGCCGCATCTCTATCCATTGTAGTTATAGCTACAATGCCCAAGTGTCTTAAGCCCCCCTAAATTAGGCGGCATGACACATTCCACGACCAAAACCATTGCTTCTGTTCTTCTGCCTGTCGGTGCATCCGATGGGTGGATTAAGGTTTTTCCGGCTGGCACCACTGTCGGGAAAGACGGCCGTGGGCCATATCACCTGAGCGATGCCAAGGCGGTAGTGGCGGCCTCCCTGCGTCCGTTGGTGCAAATGGCTGTTGACCGCGATCACGTCACCGACGTTGCCGCCCCTGGCGTCGAGCGCCGTGCGGCAGGCTGGGTAAAGGCGTTGGAAGCGCGAGAAGATGGAAGTGTCTGGGCGCAGGTAGAATGGACGCCGCCCGCACTGGAACAGCTTAAAAACAAGGAATACCGCTACATTTCGCCCACCTTCTGGCACACTAAACAAGGCCAGGTGACGCGTATTGATCGTATCAGTCTCACCAATGACCCCAATTTCGAGATGCCAGCCGTGGCATCTGCTCGAAACACTTTTTTAACCAACCAATCGGAGAACAACATGGAAGATTTGAAGGCACAACTTATTGCTCTGCTGGGCCTCGCGGCGGCAGAGGGTTCATCTGCGGTATCTGATGATGCAATTATTGCGGCTGTAACGACGCTTAAAGGCTCGGTAGATGCCGTAAAAGAAGCAGTAGATGCACCAGCTGATGCAGCAACGCCTGAGGCAATCGTTGAGGCAGTTGATGGATATATTGCTGGTGAAATTAAGAAAGAGGTGGCCAGTAAAATGAAGGCTAGCGCTAAAGCCACCGCATCAGCAACTCGCCCTGATCCAACCAAATATGTGCCTATCGAAGAAGTGCAGGCGCTGCAAGAGCGTGTGGCGGCCGTCGAAGGTGAAACCAGCCTTGCCAAGGCCACGGCATCTGTAGATGCAGCTATTGCTGCAGGCAAAGTGACGCCGGGCAACAAGGATTGGGCGCTGGATTATGCACAGAAAGACCCGCAAGGCTTTGCAAAATATGTCAAGGGCGCTGTTGTTGTGGGTGGAGCAACAAAGCTCGCCACTGCTTCTGCTGAGGCTGTTCAGGCAGGCTTGGATGACGTGCAAATGTCAGTCGCAAACCAGCTGGGTGTGTCTGCTCAAGACTTTAAGGCGACCGCAAAGAAACTGTCGCAAGCATAACTCTCTCAACCATTCTTACTCAACCATTCTTAAAGGAGTAGCCATATGGCAGCTTTAACTCAAGACCGCCACACCCCACAAAAGGAAGGCGCATTTCTCGTCATCCCGGTGGCGGCCTCTACTAAAATTTTTGTGGGCGCGCTGGTGGCAATCAATGCCACTGGTTATGCGGTGCCTGGATCGGTCGCCACTACGCTTAAAGGTGCGGGTGTTGCGGAAGATTTTGTAGACAACAGCTCCGGCTCCGCTGGTGACAAGTCTGTGAAAGTTCGTCTGGGCGTATACCGCTTCGGCAACTCGGCTGACGCTGATTTGATCGCACTGAAGGATCGTGGCGCCAGCTGCTACATCGTGGACGATCAGACGGTAGCGCTGACCAACGGCTCCAATACGCGCTCTGTAGCAGGCAAAATCCATGATGTGGATGCCCAGGGCGTTTGGGTTCTCTTCAGCTAAACAAACTAAACTTACCGATAAAGGAACAAAGATATGGGTGTTATTAATAGTGCAAAACTTAACGCGCTGCGTGCTGGCTTTACCAGCCTGTATGACGCGGCGCTGGGGCAAGCGGCAGTAGACTATAGCAAAGTTGCAATGGTGGTGAATAGCACCTCCCGTGAGCAGCATTATGGTTGGCTTGGACAGTTTCCACGTCTGCGCGAGTGGATTGGTGATCGCGTCATCAACAAGCTGAAAGAGCATAGCTTCACCATTCAAAACCGTAAATTCGAGTCCACGATTGGCGTGGCGCGTGATGATGTTGAAGATGATAATCTCGGTGTTTATTCGCCGCTCTTTCAACAGCTCGGCGATGATGCAGCGCGCCATCCAGATGAACTGGTTTTTGCGTTGCTGAAATCGGGCTTTACCACCCCTTGCTACGACGGTCAGTATTTCTTCGATACGGATCACCCTGTATTGGATGAAAACGGCAATACCGTTTCCGCAAGTAACACGGGTGGTGGCTCTGGCGCTGCATGGTTCCTGCTTGATACTAACAAGCCTATCAAAGCGTTGATCTTCCAAAAGCGCCGCGACTATGCATTCACGGCAAAAGACAATCCTGATGATTCCAATGTGTTCATGAAGGATGAGTTTTTATACGGCGTGGATGCGCGTGTAAACGCAGGTTTTGGCCTATGGCAGTTGGCGTATGGTTCCAAGCAGACCTTGGATGCCACCAGCTATGCCGCAGCACGTACCAGCATCATGTCTCGCAAAGGTGACCACGGCAAGCCATTGGCGCTGAAGCCTAACTTGTTGGTGGTAGGCCCAAGCAATGAAAAGGCGGCGCTGGAGCTGATTAAGGCTGAACGCAACTCAGCTGGCGCATCCAACATCTACCAGGGCACCGCTGAGGTGTTGGTAGTTCCTTATCTGGATTAAGCCATCAGGGATGCCGAAGCCGAAGGCTAGGCGTGCAACAGTGACGTATATGAACAGGCCTCCTAGGCGTCGGTCACCATCCCTACCAATTTAATCCCTCCTTGAACAACTATTAAAGAAAGTAAAATTTATGGCCCGTGCTCTAAAAATTAAAGCCAAAAAGCCCGGTTTCCGCCGCGCAGGCTTCTCATTTGATGATGCCGCAGAGCGCATCATCCCACTGTCCGATTTGACCCAAGAGCAGATCGATGCCCTGAAAGCTGAACCAAACCTGCTGGTGAGTGAGATCGATGATAACGGCGGCAAGAAATCCGCCACCGCTACCGATGACGCGGCCGACGCTGCTGAAGCAAAGGCCAAAGCGGAGGCAGAAGCTGCTGCTAAGGCAAAGGCTGACAAGGAAGCAGCGGATAAAGCCAAAGCTGCTGCAGCAAACACCCAAAAGCCTGCAGGCAAGAAATAAACCATCTGCAACCACACTAGCTGAATGGTGGCGGCCAGTATTGATCTGGCCGCCACCGGAGATACAAAATGCCATATGCAACCACAGATGATATGATCGCACGGTACGGTGAGCAGCTGCTTATCGAACTGACTGATCGTGCCGATGAGCCGCTTGGCGTCATTGATTCTGTGGTTATAAATGCTGCCAAAGATGAGGCGTCCGCACTTATCGATTCCTATGTCGGCCGCCGCTACAAGCTACCAGTCCTGCCCGTGCCAATGGTATTGCGCAATATTTGCTGCACTATTGCTTTTTACGAACTGCATCGTGGTCGCTATTCCGATGAAACCCGTACCGCCTATGACGATGCTCTGCGCTCGTTGAGTAATATCAGCAGCGGGGCGATGGTTCTCGATGTCGCAGGCAAAGAGTCTATCTCAGCTGGTGCACAGGTGGCGTATTCGCAATCTAACCGCCAGTTCAGCCGCCAGAAGGGAGAATGGTGATGACCATCAGTCTCCGCTATGAAGGCGCAAAATCCCTTTTTAAAACACTGGAACGCATCCAATCACCTGATGAGCGCAAAGCGCTACTGGAATCCATTGGCGCGTATGGCGTGAGCACAACCCAGCAGCACTTTCTTGATCAAGAAACGGCTGAGGGCATCAAATGGCGTCCTAGCCGCCGGGCGATTACGAAGGGGGGCAAGACCCTGACCAAGAGTACTCGGTTGGTAACATCATTTGTTTATCAGGCCAGTGCCGCATTGGTTGAGTGGGGAACCAATGTCAAATATGCCGCCATCCATCAATGGGGTGGTGAGATTCGTCCAAAGAATTCGCGCTATCTTGCCTTTATGGGGGATAATGGCGGCATGGTTTTTGCGAAAAAAGTGACCATCCCAGCGCGCCCGTTTCTCGGAATCAGCAAGCTGGAAGAAAATGGCATCAACAAAATTGCTGAAAACTGGCTGGAAGGGATAGCACAATGATCTCTGCCATCGAAAATGCCATGATTGGCCGTATAAACGCCACCGCACTTGGTTACAAACTGCGCAAGGTAGCAACATATGCGGGAGAATTTGAAGAGGCTATCGGCAATCTGGTGCGCGATTTTCCTGCGGTTCTTCTCGCATTCAATGGGGCAAACCTTACCAAGGAAGGCCGTCTTGATTTTGAGATGAAGGGTACTTTCTCAGTCATTTGCTGTGCCACCAGTCTGCGGAATGAGAAGACTTCACGCCACGGTTCTGATGGCAAAGTGGGCAGCTATCAGATCATTCAGGATATGCTGGCATTATTCAACGGTCAAACCCTTGGGCTAGAGATTACCCCATTGGTTGCCCGTTCCATCCAGCCGCTGATGAATGACCTATCTGGCACCCAGCTCGCCAGCGTTTACTCAATCAACTTTGAAACAAGCTTTGTGCTGACCCCAGCCAATACGGCCGAGCTTGGTGATTTTGAAACATGGGCACCCGCCTGGGACATTCCACTGCACGGCAATGTCACACCGCCCCTGCCTGCTGAAAACGCAGATGCCCGTGACCTTGTAACCCTTCCCATCCAGGAGCCAATCGATGACTAAAATTTTTGTGATCCCGCAAAACGATCTGCTGGTCACTGACCCTGAACAGCACGATTTTTTGCCCAAAGCAGGCCGGGTGGTTGAGTCCACCACTTACTGGCAACGCCGCATCAATGATGGCGATGTAATGGTCGGCGAGCAAAAACCCGCCCTTAAAACCCCTGTTAAACCTACTAAGAAGGATGCTTAAACATGGCTATCAGCTTTAATCAGATTCCTATCAATCTGCGCGTTCCTGGTGCGTATATTGAAATCTCCAATGAGAAAGCCAATCGCGGCTTGAACGCATACCCAACCCGTGTCCTGGTCATTGGTCAAAAACTCGCCAGCGGTACGGCAGCGTCTAATACGCCATTGCTGATTACTTCCATCGCGCAGGCCATTGCATATTTTGGCCAAGGTTCGCAATTGGCACATATGCTTGAGCGTTTCAAAACTGCCAACAGCTTCCTGGAAGTTTGGGCCATTGCTCAGGCTGACAATGGTGCAGGTGTTGCGGCGACAGGTAAAATTGCAGTGACCGGGCCTGCATCCGCCGCTGGCACGATTAACCTATACATCGCTGGTCGCCAAGTGCAGGTTGCGGTAGCTGCCACTAATACCGCAGCTCAGGTGGCAACTGCAATCGCGGCCGCCATTACGGCGCAAACATCGTTGCCCATTACAGCTGCTGTGAATGGCGTCAATAACTTTGAGGTTGATCTGACTGCCCGCCACAAAGGCTTGAACGGTAATGATATCGATTTGCGCGTCAATTACCATCAGGATGAAAAGCTTCCTGCTGGCATTACACTTACTTTGACCGCTATGTCAGGCGGCACCGCTAACCCAGACATTGCGGATGTTTTTGCAGCAATTGGTGATGATTGGTACACAGCATTCGTTTGCGCCTATAACGACAGCTCTAACCTGGTGAAGCTGGAAACAGAAATGGCCGAACGTTTTGGCCCGTTGAAAATGCTGGAGGGACATTATTATATCGCCTATTCCGCCAGCCATGCCAACCTGGTCACCAAAGGTCAGGGCCGCAATTCACCTCAGGGCAGTGCGCTGGGAGCTTATAAATCACCAACCCCGCCGTATGAGATGGCAGCACTGCTTGGCGCTGTATGTGCATACAATCTGCAGATTGACCCGGCACGCCCAGTCCAGCGTTTACCGCTACCAGGCATGATGGCTCCGAGCATTGTTGATCGCTTTACATTGGAAGAGCGCAATATCCTGCTGCACAATGGGATCAGCACGTTTATCGTGGGTGCTGATGGCACGGTTTATTTAGAGCGCGTGGTCACCAGCTATCGTCTTAACCCTGCAGGCGTGGATGATCCGTCCTATCTGGATATCGAAAGCATGCACACGCTAGCGTATCTGCGTTACGATACCCGCACCGCCATTTTGCAGCGTTTCCCACGATACAAACTCGCTAACGACGGCACCAACTTTGGTGAAGGTCAGGCTATTGTAACGCCATCTATCATCCGTAATTTCCTCATCTCACGCTTCAAGCTGTGGGAAGAAGTTGGCCTGGTAGAAAATTTTGAGCAGTTCAAAACGGATTTATTGGTGGAACGTAATGTCACCGATCCTAACCGTGTTGATGCGATTATTCCGCCGGACATCATCAACCAGTTCCGCGTATTTGCGGGCAAGGTGGAATTCTACCTCTAATCACTCTTCCTTGAGAAAGGCAAAAAATTATGTCTAACCGTAAATTATTTGGTCGTGCGACGATCCATATTGATGGGCAGTTCTACGACAGCCAACCCGGTGCTAGTCTTCAAGTCGGCGGCTTGCGCTCTGTTGCCCGTGCCTTCACCCACGGCATCAAATACAATCAGAGTCTACAGCCATCGACGATCACCTGTTCTGTACCAGTGACAGAGGACACGTCAATTGTTGCATTAGCTTCATTAACAGAGGTGGACATCACCTTCCGTTGTGATTCCGGGCGCACTTACATCATTCGCAATGCCGTTCAGACAGGTGCCGTAGCTGTATCTGATGGCGATTCTGGCGGTATTGCACCGCTGGAATTTTCGGGTGATCCAGCAGAGGAGATCGTGGGCTAATGAACAACGATATTTACTCGCTGGATAGCGAAGCGGTTGTAGATGCTGAGGCAGCTCCACTCAATGATGACGTTGTAGAAGCAATGCCTGAATGGCTAACGGCAAATGGTGATGGTTCTTATACTATGCGTCTCAAATGGCCATTTGAAGTTCAGGTGCGCAAAGATGGAAAAGTGGCACCGCTGCAATTTGATAGCCTGCGTGTGCGCCGTACCTGCGCCGCTGATTTGGTTGAAGTGCAGAAGGCCGAAAAGGCACAAAAAACAGATGCGGAAATCGCACTGATGTTGTTGAGCCGTTTATCTGCCAAAGCTACGGAAATCGTTAGCCGAATTGATGCAGACGATCTTGCGCGTTTTGGTGAGGTCGTTGAGCGTTTTTTCCCAAAGCAGCTCAAGACTGGCGAGAAATCGTCGGAGTAGTGGCTGCAACTTTTGGCTTTGGCGAAGCCGAAATAATGCATTTGGATTTTGATCGTCTCCGTTGGTGGGGCGATATTGCGAGAGAAATTTATGAAAAATCTGAACTTGAAGATGATTCTGGAGGCGGTTGATAAGGTCACCGCTCCTGTTCGCAATATCACCAACTCACTACGCACAGCTACCAACAGCGCTAACGGCGCTGTTGGTGCCATGCGTGCCCAGCTTGATCGTATTCGCATAGGCGCTGCCGCTGCAGCCCGCGCCATCATCAAGAATTGGAATGAGGTGGCCGACAAAATGGATAAGGTTGGTAAGAAGGCAGCCGAAATCGGCGGCTTTTTAACAGCCCGCGTCTCACTACCAATCATCGGCGTTGGCGCGCTATCTATTCGTGCGGCCGGGCAGATGGAAGAACTGACGATACAGATGGAGCATCTGGCAGGTAGCGCTGACAAAGCCCGCCAGTTTGTATTTTCACTCCAAGGCTATATCGACAAGTTTGGCGTGGAAGAGTTCAGCGCGACTGTGAAGCAGCTGGAAACCGCAGGCTACAGCATGGATGAAATCCGCACGCGCCTTTCAATGCTGGGGGAAGTTGCGGCCGGGAGTCGCACCTCTCTTGCTGGACTGACCGATCAATATATTTCACTGCGCAAAGCTGGAAAAGTCAGCGATGGTGACCTGCAGACAATGATAAAATCCAACATCCCCATCGTGGAACAACTAGCTAAAAGTTTGGGCAAAACTGAAAAGCAGGTCTGGAACATGGCTGCCAATGGCAAGATCACCTTCCAAGACTATCGCAAGGCGATGATGGGCTTGACGGAAGAAGGTGGGCGTTTCCACGGCATGATGGATCGTCAGGGCAAGAGCATCAATGGGGTATTCAAAGAACTGCGTAACTCACTGACTGGCATCTTTTCTGAGTTTGGAGCGCAGCTTTGGGAAGACCTTGAGATTGGCGATAAGATAAAATCAATCACTGAGAGCATTCGCGGGTTAGTAAAAGGCTTCATGGGCTTACCTCCCGGACTTAAATCGGCGATCACCTGGTTTGCGCTCATCATGGCTGCTATCGGCCCGATTGTGGTGGTTATTGGACAATTCATCGTAGGCATTGCAGGGCTGATGCTGGTGATGGGTAAAATGCCATTGGCATTTATGTTTGCTAGTAAGGCCATCAAATTCTTTATGGTCAGCATGACGGGTGTGGCCGCGATCATGAACTTTATTACTGCGATCCGTGCAGGCTATACGGTTATGCAGGCATTCAATCTGGTGCTGCTGGCTAACCCGATTGGCGTCGTAATGGTAGCCATTGCTGCTTTGGCAGGCGCAGGCTACCTCCTGATCAAAAACTGGGAGGCAGTAAAAGGCTTCTTTATTGATCTTTGGAACAGCATTAAAAACGTCTTTAACGATAGTGTAACCAACATTACAGCTGGCTTGCAGCCGCTCCTTGAAATGATATCCAAAGTTCTGAGTGGTGCCGCCCGTATCGGCCGTGCGGTAAGCACAGGCGTTAACAAAGGAATCAACCTTCTGGCTGGCGGTAGTGATGAACAAAATTCATCTGCACCATCCGCCGGGTTGGGTGCGATCTCACGCCGTGGAGCAGCTAACAGTAAAGTTGACGCAGGCGGCACTATCAAAATTGAAATCGCCCAAGATGGAAAGGCGCGTGTTGCTGAAACCAATAGCAATGATCGTCGCATTCAATTCCAAAGTGCCAATACAGGCGCGCTGATGGGAGGCATATAATGCCAGACTTTCGCGCAGAGTTACGGCCCGCATCTTTTCGAGGATTGTCGTTTCATATGGAGAGCGACGACACCAACTCTGGCCGCCGTATCGTTACCAAGCAAGCCCCCGGCCGAGATGAACCTTTCCATGAAGATTTAGGCCAGCTCCCGTTGGCATTCAACATTCAGGCCGTCATTATCGGCGGTGGTTTTGTTGCGCGTGCGGCGGCACTGGAAGCGGCCTTTCTGCAAAAAGGCCCCGGCACGTTACTGCATCCGCATTATGGAGAGGTGCAGGTGGTGGTTAAAGAAATGCGCCGCGCTCACTCAAAAGATACGATTGGTGAAGTAGGGTTTAGCGTTTCTTTTGAGCGTTATAGCTCCACGGCAGGACTATCTGTTTTGGGCGATACTGGCCGTCAGATGAGCTTGATGTCTGGTCGTATGTTTGATTTGGCATCAGTGGATTTCAACAGTGCACTGGCCAGCGGTATTTTGCCTGGTTTTGTCGATCTGCATGGGCTTGGAGTGCTGGGTGAGTTCCTGACATTTGCACAAGATGCCTTCCGCTACAGCGGCCTTTCATATCGCCTTAATCCTTCAAACTTCACCAGCCTGAGAGGTACCACTGGTGACCAAGTAGCGGCGTTATTTAGCGGTATCGTCAGCAATATGCGCCCAGGTATTACTCCGATTATTGGCACGCCTGCTGCGCCGACCAACACTGACAGCCCTTTGCAAACCATGCGAGCATTGGTGCAAGTAGCCAATCACGATGTGCAGACCAATATCACGCCTACCAGCCCCAGCCGTGCTGCGATGATATCCAATGCGGATGCTGTTTCTACCTTGGTCAAAACCTCTGCGCTTGCAGCGGCAGGTGGTGTTGCACGCTATGTACAATATGAAAGCCGCGAGCAAGCACTGTCCACTCGCAATATGATGAGTGATAGCCTGCAGGAATTGCGTGAGCGTCAATTAACGGCTGGTTACATGCCAGCCTGGCAGGCAAGCACAGATATGCTGGTAGCCGTGACTGAAGATGTAACAACGCGGATTGGCCGCCTACCTCGCACAGTCAATGTTGCCAGTAGCGTGGTGCGTCCATCACTGGCCGTGGCCAACCGTCTTTATGGTGATGATTCATCTATTATTTTTGAGCGCGCCACCGATATCGCAAAGCGTAACCGCGTAGCACATCCCGGCTTTGTAGCGCCACGTCCGATGGAGGTGTTGCTCAATGATTAACGCATCTTTTGGCCTACGCCTTGGCGGCGATCTATATTTTGGTTGGGAAGAAATCAGTATCCGCCGTGACCTGACATGCATGTCAGGCGAGTTTAATGTCAGCCTGATGCGTCAAATGTCAGATGGCACAATTCCACAAATCCAGCCCGGCCGATCTGTGCATGTTGAAATCGATAATGCGCCAGTATTGATTGGGTGGATCGATAGCAAAAACGTCAGCTACTCGGCAGATACTGTTACCCTAAGCATCAGCGGGCGCGACAAGGTAGGCGATCTCATTGACTGCGCCGCTACCGTAAAAGGGCCGTTTGAATATAACAATATGCCGCTGGATGCTGTCATTCGCAAGATAGTAGAGCCTTTTAAAATTACCGTTAAAAGCGAGTTAAATCCCGCGCCTACGATCAAGCGTTTGGCAATACAGCCGGGTGAAACTGCCTTTGATTTTATTGACCGCGCATGCCGTGCACACGGGGTGCTGCCAGTATCTGATGGCATTGGTGGGTTGGTGTTAACGCGCCCAGCGTCTGAACGCAGTGCCGGGGCACTGATTTTTGGCCAAAATATCCTGACTGGTGAAATGACGGTCGATGCTACCCAGCGCCATAGTCTTTATGTGGTTAAGGGTCAGGCAGAATCACTCGACGGCACCACGGAAGCGAAACAAATGGCGGGTGGTGAAGGCCGCGTGGAAGATGGCGAAGTCACGCGTTATCGTCCGAAAGTGCTGGTGGGTGAAAACCAAGGATACAGTGGCACTCTAAAAGAACGCGCACTTTGGGAGCGTAAAGCCGACCGCGCACGCGGCACAAAAGCGAGTTATGTCGTGCATGGCTGGTATGCCGCCGACAGTGTTTTATGGCGGCCAAACACCTTAGTAAGCGTGACCGATCCTATTGCTGGTATTGCCAGCGATATGTTGATTGTTGCAGTAGAATTCAGTCGCGGCGCACAAGGCACCAACACTCGTCTTGATTTGGCCTTACCAGAAGCCTTTGACATCGACACCAAGGCAAACAGCGACAGCGATGATGGCAGCACAAATAGCAATGCCTCTGGCTCTGGCGCAACTACTGTATGGGCGGATGACAATGACTAATCTTCGCCAGCGCATCCAAAATGCTACTGAGGCCGCCCGCAATGCCGTAGGGTTGGCAATCGGTCGCGCCGTTCTACTTGCCATCAATGATGCTGGCCGCCGCCAGCTCGTCCAGCTTGAGGTGCTGTCTTCTGAGATTAAAGAGGATGTAGAGCGTGTCCAAGAATATGGCCGCAGCAGCGTGCCACTTCCCGGCGCACAAGCGCTGGTGCTTTTCCTTGGTGGTGGCCGCGATCACCCAGTGGTGATCAGCGCCGACGATCCGCGCTACCGCAAAACTGGTTTGCTCCCTGGCGAAGTGGCTGATTACACGGATGAGGGAGACTATCTGCATTTTAAGCGTGGCCGCGTGCTTGAGCTGAATACAGATACTCTCGTCATTAAAGCCACGACGAAGGTGCGTTTAGAGACTCCACTGCTGGAATGCACTGGGGAAATTATCGACCGGGCAGATGATGGTGGTCAGCGCATGAGTGAAATGCGTGAAGTTTATAATAATCACACGCACCCTGAAACAAATAGTGGCAACACTGAAGAGCCTAATCAGTTGATGGGAGGCGGCGCATGAAGCTGATCCCTATGGCTGATGGTGGCATTGATCTTGCGCGCAATGATGCAGGCCAACTGGTGGCTGAAAAAGGCTTGGAAACGGCAGTGATTATTAGCCTGCTAACTGACCGTCGCGCTGATGTCGATGATGCTTTGCCCGTGCCAACCAAGAATGGCCCGGTGCCACCTGACCGCCGTGGCTGGGCAGGCGATGCTTTTGATCAGCAACAGCGTATCGGCTCGCGCCTATGGCTATTGGAGCGTGAAAAACAAACAGAAGAAACCCGCCAGCGCGCCATATTCTATGCCCGCGAGGCGCTGGAATGGATGGTGGAAGACGGGCACGTCATCACCATTGATGTTGAGGCGCAATGGAGCAGCCGTGGTCGTTTGGATATGCTTATCCGCCTAGGACTTCCTGATGGTGGGTATTTTGAAACGACCGTCCAGGCAGGAGGTGTCTATGCCATATAATCGCTCTTTACCGCAAGAAACACTCCAGCGTCTGCGCGCAGAAATCGCCATTGCCTTTGGCAGTGGTGAAGCGCCGTTGCGCTTTTCCGTAGAGGATGTGCTGGCACGCATGATCGCCATGGCATCCTACCAGATGGAAGGCTATATTGAATATGTCACCCGTCAGATATTGCCAACCACTTGCGATGTGGAGTGGTTGCCACTTCATGCCCAAGTTTGGAAAGTGGATCGTCGAGAGGCCGCTCATGCCATCGGCGCGGTAGATTTTACAGGCACCAACGGCAGCACAATTCCGGCTGGCACCTCACTGCGACATAGCAATGGCCAGGAATATACACTGGATGCTGATGTGACTATTTCTGGTGGTGTTGGTACTGGCGATGTAACGGCCGTTGTTTCTGGCGCAGCGGGCAATGCAGTGGACGGTGCTACGCTTACCATTACCTCACCTGTGCCAGGCGTGCAATCCACGGTGATTGTTGGTGAAGATGGTTTAAGCGGCGGGGTGGATATTGAAGATGCTGAGACATCATGGCGCGGCCGAATTATAGCGCGCTGGCAAACCCCGCCTCATGGTGGCAATGCGGCCGACTATGAAATGTGGGCCAAGGAAATCGCGGGCGTTACCCGTGCGTGGGTCTATCCAAGCCAACTCGGCGTCGGGTCGGTGTATCTCCTATTTGTCATGGATGAGAAGGTAGGCACCATTATTCCATCGGCACCCGAAGTAGAGCTGGTGCAAAACCATATTGATGTGCAGCGACCAGCGACGGCCGATGCTGTTGTGGCAGCTCCTACGCCTGTGGCGCTGGATTTTGAAATCAATATATCTCCAAACACGCTGGCCGTCCGCACCGCCATTCAGGCAGAGCTGGAAGACCTGATTCGCCGCGAGTCCATTCCGGGCGGCACCCTTCTACTTTCCCATATCCGTGAAGTTATCTCCATCGCCATCGGTGAGCATGACCATGCGTTGGTATCACCCAGCGCCAATGTCACTCGTGACTTTGGCGATATCACGACTATCGGCAACATTACGTTTGGGGCGCTGTGATGGATAGAAGCGGCTACCTTGACCAGCTGATACAGTTATTACCGCCCGGCCAAGCATGGACGCCAGCGCAGGAAAAAGACATGCTGGCGGCGCTATCAGTGATTGCATCTGAGCTAGCCTTTATTCACCAGCGTGTGGATGTTATCATCCGCGAGGCCATACCTACCACTGTTTCTGAGCTGCTGGAGGACTGGGAAGATGCGCTTGGCTTGCCAGATAGCTGCTCGATATTAGCAGATACCTTGCCCGAACGTGTCGCCGCCGTCGTTACTAAATACACGCGTGTTGGTGGACAATCCCGCCAGTTCTTTATCGATCTGGCCGCAACCCTTGGTTACGACATCACCATTGATGAATACCGCCCATTTATGTGCGGTATCAGCAGTGTTGGTACAGACATTTTAAGCGAAGGTCATCATGTCCGCTTTTACTGGAAGGTGAATGTTCCAGACGCAAAGCCTCTTTACTTGCATTGCGGCCAATCAACCCTCGATCAGCATTTGCTTGATTGGCGACAGGCGGATGATTTGGCCTGCATTTTCCAGAAGCTCAAGCCCGCTCACACACATTTAACTATCGGTTATGAAGGAGTTTAATAGCCATGAAATATTATCAGCCCGTTGACCAACCAGGTGATGCCAATGCCTCATATAGTAATGGCAATCTTGGTGCAGGAATAAAAGGTTCAATCCCCGATGCCCGCGCCATTGAACACCCGCAGCGCGAGATTCTGGCGGTTATTGCTGCTGCAGGATTAACGCCTGACGAAGAGACGCTCACACAACTGCGTGACGCAATTGCCATTATTGCTGGCAACCGTCTAAGAGCCCAAGGTACAAACATTGCCTCCGCTGCAACTACAAACATCGGAGCTGCCGATAGCGATTTCATAACAGTCACCGGTACCACAACAATCACTTCTCTTGGAACCGGCACAAAATACGATCACGTTTGGGTTAAATTTGCTGGTGTGTTGACGCTGACCCATAACGCTACATCCTTGATTCTGCCAACTGGCGCTAATATCGTGACGGTAGCGGGGGATATGGCTGAATTTGTCCGCATCTCGGCTGGTAACTGGCAGTGCGTGGGTTATCATCGAGCCACTGGTTCTCCTTTGGGATCATCTCCAACAGAGCGAAAGCAATTAACTGCCAACACAACGTTTTATGTCACCACCACCGGCAATGATAGTACGGGCGATGGAAGCGTGGGCGCACCATGGCTTACAGTACAAAAGGCCATTGATGTTCTGACTTCGAAGTATGATGGAGGTGGATACAATGCCACCATTAATGTGGGCTCAGGAACCTTCGCTGGCGCTTCCATCACCAACCCTTTCATTGGCGGCGGTATAATCGTTAATGGCAACGGTGCGGCCAATACTACGATTGGTGTGATTTACGCTTCTTCAATCTGCTCGATTCAAGTCCAGAACTATAAGGCCTCTAACCTATCTGGTCCGGCACTACAAGCGGATCAGGGGGGACGCATAGTCGTAGGGGCTGGTATGAACTTCGGCGCTTGTTCCGGCGAGCATATGTTAGCATCTAATGGCGGTAAGATTATCAGGACTGCGGCATACACGATTAGCGGCAATGCAAGTTATCATCTACGCGCTGGCAGCGGTTCATTTATCACGGAATCTGCTGCAATATTGGTGACAGTCTCAACAGCTATAGTTGTTACTGCGTTTGCTCTCTCTACAGGGAGCTCAATGTTAGATACCCCCGCTACAAGCTTTACCGGTTCAGCAGTAACTGGCTCGCGACATTCCGTCACCTCTAATGCCGTCATTAATGTGAATGGCGCGGGCACAACATTTTTCCCCGGCAGTACTGCAGGTAGCACTGCAACTGGCGGCCAATATACATAGAAAGGAAATAGCTTATGTTTAACCCTACCTCCTGGTACTGGCTTGTTGCTGGCATTGAAAATAAGCTTTGGTCAAGTGCTGAAGCAGCCTACGTCTCTAATAGAAATCCTGCATTTAAAGCATGGGTTGAGAGAGGAAATATACCCACGAAAATTGCCAGCGAAGAGTTGCTGCAGCAGGTCTTTATTGACCAGTATCCGGCGGGTTGGCCTGGTCTAAAAGAAAAAGCGCGTTTAAAAGAGCTCGACATTTACTTGCCCCGTTCACTGGAAGATCATTGGGAAGCAACTGGTTTTGACGTGGCAAAGTTGCACCCGCGCAACCGTGACATTTTGGAAGAAAAAAAGGCCCTGCGCGCGAGATTGTTGGCCGGGCAAGGCCTGAAAACTACATCCCCTTCTGAATAGAGCGCATTGATGATCAGCATACTTATATTCACCATTATTGCAGCCATTGCTTCTGTATGCCATGGGGCTGACAAGCTCCAAAAGCCTATTATTATTTTGGCACAGGCGGCAGCGGTCGGGGTTATCTGCGGTGCTCAGTTTATTCCATTTGCGCTGGCATGGTGGGTGTGCTTCCGGCGTGGCACCCATGCACGCGCCGAGTTGGATTATATCCGTGGGGTTGGCAGCCTAGCTGCTGTGAAGGCAGCCTATCCACTGCCTATAGGCATCGTGGCTACATGGATCGTGGGGTATTGCCAGCATCATCGCTGGGCTTTTTTGAGTGAGCGCCGTCAGCAAGAGCTGCTGCTGGCGCTGCTTCTTACAGCACCAGTCTGCGCTTTCATTCCTGCCATTTTAAGTATCTAGAATTCCCCGCGTTGGGCGGGGTTTGAGGCGCTGTAACGCCCCAAACCGCGAGTCAAGACCTCGCATGATCTGAACCGGCCGATTCAGGCCAACCCACCACCCTGACAGGGTGGACGGATTATGGAGAAAAAGAACATGAAAACAAGAAAAGAAATTATTGGTGATTGCACTCTTTACATGGGGGACTGCCTTGAACAGCTACCACGCATCGAGCGCGTGGACTGCGTGATCACTGATCCACCTTATGGTGACGGCGCAGATGTTGGGTATGGCACGTTTGATAAGACCATAGCTAACAACGCCGATCCCCTGATGAATTGTGCGATGCTTCGCGGTGTCTATCATTGCCTGCGGAAAAACGCGACGGTGTATAACTTTAGCAACTGGAAGCATCAGGACTTCCTGCGAGCCTATATTGCCCGCTATTCGAACCTGCAGCTGCGCCATAGTGTTGTGTGGGATAAAAACGGCATGAAGCTAGGAAGCGACTTCCGTCCGGCACATGAGATCATCCTGGTGCTAGAAAAAGGCAAGCCTACCTATCGCCGCAAAGACTTCTCAGATGTGCAGCGCTTTTCCATTCCGCAGCATACGGCCGAGACCCACCCACATCAAAAACCGCTGCCCCTTTTAAAGGGAATGGTGGCTCACTCCACGAACGTCGGCGACACGGTGCTTGACCCTTTTATGGGCAGTGGAAGCACTGGAGTGGCGTGCGCACTGATGGGCCGAAAGTTTATCGGCATCGAGCTAGATGAGCGCTACTTTGATATGGCATGTAAGCGCATTGAGGATGCGTATCGCCAAGGCGACCTTTTGGGGCATCTTGAGGAACCATTAAAGCAGGAATTAATGGAGGTTTAAGTGGCGCAGGCACTTAGGACAAACTAAGTGTCGTGTCATGACAAACTAAGTGTCGCGCTACAACAGTTTTATGACATATCAACTGAACCTGCTTCAAAGGTGAAAAGACTGGAGCCAAAGCATTTAACAAAAGAGCCGCATAAAGCGGCTCTTTTGTTAAATGGTCGGGGCGACAGGATTTGAACCTGCGACCTCCCGCCCCCCAGACGGACGCGCTACCAGGCTGCGCTACGCCCCGACACATACAGCACAAAATCTAAGACGCCTGTTCGCGCGATATTGCTATCCGCTCGCCAACGTCTCGCGGGGGCAGGCTGCGCTACACCCCGACAAAAAATAACGACCTAAGGACGGTATGGAGCAAGGGTATGCCGCAGATGTTTTAGTTCTGCAAGTGCTGTTTCCAGCTCGCGGCGCATTTCGCCAATTTTCACTGGTGAAAGCGTTGGAAGATGCGCGGCATTCGCACGTATGTCTGCGGCCACTTGCAGAGCAGCATTTTCCTCCGCCACTCCTGAAAGAACAATTTCTGCACCTTTAATCGTAAATCCACGACCATAAAGCAATTCGTAAATCTGCTTAAGTAGCGCAATATCTTCCGGCCGATAATAACGGCGTCCACCTTTGGCTTTCGTGGGTTTTAATTGCGAAAATTTTGTTTCCCAAAAGCGCAAAACATGCACGGGAACTTTGAGCATCTCGGCCACCTCAGAAATGGTGCGGTATGCCAGCGGTGACTTTGCTTGCGGGTCGTCTGCATTTGTAAAACGCGGTTCCGGATCGCCCGTTAAATCCAATAAATCAAATTGCGCCATGGGTAAAACTAGCTTTGTACGGCGCTAGCATTTTCTGCTTTGACCAACGCATCATTCACTTCTTGTTTCAAGATATTCGACGCATTGAAAGTAAGCACCGTACGCGGGGTAATTGCCACTTCCACACCTGTTTTGGGATTGCGACCCACGCGCTCTTTTTTCTTGCGCAATGCGAAGGTACCGAAGGATGAGAGTTTCACTGATTCACCTTTTTCAAAAGCGCTTGCGAGCTCTTCAAAAAAAGCATCCACCAGATTCATTGACTCTGTCGAAGACACGCCGACCTCGCGGTACACAGCGTTACTTAAATCCGCACGGGTAATGGTTTTCTCTTCGGTCATGTCTATCCCCTTTGAATCGTCTCATATGGATGATAAATGCGCTTATGAAAGACGATTATAGAGAAAAAGGCAATAAAAGCAAATACTTCCTACCAACGGAGCAAACAGTTGCCCCATGTAAGGCCTGCACCCAAGGCAGGCAAGGCCAAAAGCTGGCCTTCTTTTAGGCGCCCTTGGGCCTTTGCAGCCGCCAGTGCGAGCGGAATTGAGGCCGCTGAGGTGTTGCCATGCATGTCCACACTCACCAGCGCTTTTTCAGCGGGAAGCCCAAGTTTTTCTGCCACGGACGACAGAATGCGGGCATTAGCCTGATGCGCCGCGACGAAATCTAAATCTGCTACCGTATGTCCTGTAGCTTTTAAGCTGCGCTCGACCACGTCGGCCATTTTGCTCACCGCATGACGGAAAACTTCTTTGCCTTGCATGGTCACCACACCGGTGGTTTGTGTGCGAGAGGTGCCGCCTGTAGTGCCCAGCAACGCCGCATACTGCCCGTCCGAAAAAATTTCTGAATGTAAAATGCCACGCGTGGTTTCGCCTTCGCTCGCTTCCACAACAACCGCACCCGCACCGTCACCAAACAAAATGCAGGTGCCGCGATCATTCCAGTCCACTACGCGAGAAAAAGTTTCTGCGCCAACCACCAAAATACGCTTGGCGCTGCCCGCACGCAAGAAAGCGTCCGCCATGTGTAAGCCATAGACAAAGCCAGAACAGGCCGCCTGAAAATCAAAGGCCGCACCACGGGTCATACCCAATTTATGCTGCACATGCACGGCCGTTGCTGGCATGGTGTCATCTGCAGTGCTGGTGGCTACCAGCACAATATCAATGTCATTAGGCGTAAGACCTGCGTCTTTGAGCGCGGCTTTGGCCGCTTCGGTCGCTAAATCAGACGTCACCTGACCTTCCGCGGCAATGTGGCGCTGCTTAATACCCGTGCGTTCCACAATCCATGCATCATTGGTGTCCACACGCTCAGCAAGCTCGGTATTCGTTAGAATTTTTTCTGGCAAATAGCTTCCCAGCCCAACAATCACACTGCGAATACTCATGCGAGTTCTACCACTTTATCTTCGGCATCTGCTGCGTCCAGCAATGCACCAGACGCGTCAAGCTCCGCTAGCAAACGAGCGTTTAGATTGTTATTGACCATGCCCAAGCCGACTTTAATCGCGTGGTAAAAACTATACCCATCCGCCGAGCCATGACTTTTAATAGAAATCCCGTTCAAGCCAATAAACATAGCACCATTATATTTTCGTGGGTCCACCCGCTTGCGCAATTTAGCAATCGTGCCTTTTGCCACAATATACGATAATTTTGACCACAAGGAACTCATGAAACTTTCTTTGATAAATGAACGAATCATCGAGGCTGTGCCTTCCAACATTTTCAGCGCGACATTACCGGTAAATCCGTCCGTCACCACCACGTCAATGCGGCCATGACCGATGTCATGCGCTTCTACAAAACCTAGAAAGTTAAAGGATTTCTCTGCATCTAATAGTTGATAGGCTTCTTTTAGCTCTTCTTTGCCTTTGGACATTTCCGAACCAATATTTAAAAGCCCCACACTTGGATTTTCTTTTTCGAGTACGACGCGGGCAAAGGCGCTCCCCATAAAAGCGAATTGTTGCAGCGTTTGCGCGTCACATTCCACATTCGCCCCAAGATCCAACATCACACATTCGCCATTGGACGTCGGCATGCGGCCAACAATCGCAGGGCGATAAATACCTGGCAAGGTTTTGAGAATGAGTTTGCTAAACGCCATGAGTGCGCCGGTATTCCCAGCAGAAATAATCGCCGATGCACGGCCATCACGCACTGCTTCAATCGCACGCCACATGCTGCTGGCACGGCCTTTGCGCACGGCCTGAGAAGGCTTTTCGTCCGCAGCAATACCTTGGTCACAATGCTCAATGTCACATTGCGCGCGTAAAGATTCATGTTTTGAAAGAAGTTTTTCCAACGCGTCTTTTGGGCCGAAAAGCACAAAGCGCAAGTCTGGGTAGCGCTTATGAGCAAGCAAAGCTCCCTCTATCACGCAGAAGGGTGCATTGTCGCCACCTAAGCAATCTAAGGCAATCGGCAAAGATGCCGACGCATGCAAAGAATCATTGCTCACAGCTAATGAAAGATTAGCGGTTTACTTTTTCTTTCGTCACCTGACGACCGTTGTAATGGCCGTCGGGAGAAACGTGGTGAGGGCGTTTTTGTTCGCCGGTTTCAGCACCTTCAATGATGTTGGTGCCACGCAAGGCTTTGTGCGCGCGGCGCATACCACGTTTAGAAGGGGTCGTTTTACGTTTTGGAACAGCCATGGCTAAGTCCTTTCGTCTTTCTATACAATTTCGGGGCGCACATGACGCGCCTGTTATTTTAATCGTGAGGGGCGCTTTATACTCTTTTCACAACATAAATCCAGCGTTTTTACGCGTATTCTTAAGAAATTAGTTTTTTCAACCGATAAATGGCTTCCAGCGCAGATTTTGGGGACATTTCATCAGGCTCCAGTTCCGCCAGCGCCGCTGCCAACAGATTGGAGGCTGGTGGCTCACTGACTGCCGGGGCTGGGGCATCAAACAATGCCAATTCCGCCTGTTTGGCCTGCACTGGCTTTTGTTCCAGCCACGCCAGCTGCTCTTGCGCGCGCGCCACCACCGCCGTCGGCAACCCGGCGAGTTTAGCCACATGCACACCATAAGAACGATCTGCCCCGCCGCGCCCCACCGTGTGCAGAAAAATCACCTCGCCTTTCCACTCTTTCACCTGCATATGGAAGGCACCAAGATGCGGCAAATTTTCGCGCAGCGCATTAAGCTCGTGGTAATGGGTGGCAAACAGACCACGACACTTATTGGTATTGTGCAGATATTCCACCACTGCCCAAGCAATTGCCATGCCGTCAAACGTCGCTGTGCCGCGCCCAATCTCGTCCAGAATCACCAAAGAGCGCTCTGTTGCTTGGTGTAGGATGGTGGCAGTTTCTACCATCTCCACCATGAAGGTGCTGCGGCCGCGCGCCAGATCGTCCGACGCGCCAACACGGCTAAATAACTTGTCCACCACCCCAATATGGGCGCGCTTGGCGGGCACAAAACTGCCCATCTGCGTGAGCAGAACAATCAAGGCATTTTGCCGTAAGAACGTGGATTTACCCGCCATGTTCGGCCCTGTTAGCAACCACAAGCGCTCACCTGCTGCCAACGCGCAATCATTGCCAATAAACGCCCCCTCGCCCGCTTTCGCGCGGTGAATTTCCACCACAGGGTGACGCCCCTCTTCCACTTCAAATGCCAACCCGTCGTCCATTTTCGGGCGCACATAATGTTGTTTCTGCGCCAAATGCGCGAGCGCCGCCAAGACGTCCAACTGCGCCATCGCGCGAGCAGTGGTAGTAATGTGGCTGGCCTGCGCCAGCACCGCTTGCAGTAAGGCACCAAAAATCTCCTGCTCAAGCGCCAGTGCCTTGTCGGCGGCATCTTTCAGGTTGCGTTCCAGCTCGCCTAACGTAGTGGTGGTGTAGCGCAGCGCGCTCGCCACCGTTTGCCGATGAATAAATTCAGCCGGCACTTTGCTTTGGTGGCTATTGGTAATTTCAATAAAATACCCCAGCACATGATTGAACTTAATCTTCAAGGTCGCAATGCCGCTTTGCGTCTGATACTCGGCTTGCAGGGCGGCAATGCGCTGTTTGCCGTGGTCACGCAAGTTTCTAAATTCATCGAGTGCGGCATGAAACCCTGCGCGCACCACCCCGCCATCTCGGGCTTGTAGCGGCAATTCATCCGCTAATGTTTTTTCCAACTGCGCCACTAGCGCGTCTGATGGCACCAACGCCCCGAGTACGTTTTTAAGCGCGGGGTTTTCTATGGCATCATACAATGTTTCTCGCAGCGCCTGTGCGGTTTTAAGGCCAACTAAAATCGCCTGCGCGTCGCGCGGGCCGCCACGCCCAAGGCTAAGGCGGGAAAGCGCGCGCTCCACATCCGGTAATTGCTTTAACTGTTCGCGCACCTCATGGCGTTTGGCGCTGTT
>JAIXRX010000068.1 GCA_027485005.1 Alphaproteobacteria bacterium | reverse complement strand
GTGGGGGACGCCATACTATTGACCACACTCGTGTTTGCAAAGCACGAAGGGGCAATTTTATTGCGTTCAGCGGGTGTGTGGATGCTGATCCATACTCTACTACGGGAACCTGCAGCACCAGCTGCTGACCTCACCAATCAGAAAATCCTCAAGGAATTGATGATTGGGGGAGTGGCCTTTGCCTTAGCGTGGGTTTTTGTGGAGCATTTGTGGCGTTATGTTGACGCTGCGTTGCAGACAGATGCCTCTGTATGGGGGATGAACATCTACAGCCTGATTGGGTTGATTGGTGGGATTACCTTATTATGGGGAAAAACGGCTTTAAGTGACAGCAAAAAGCCGTGGTTCAAAAGCGGATCATTACAACATTACACTATTTATCTAGTGGCGTTTGTGATGATGCTGCTTGGTTGCCTTGCCCATTTTGCAAAAGGCATTGCATTGCTGGAATCATTTTTGATTCTTGCAATTATTTTCTCACTGATCGTTGATCGAGTCGTGAGATAGTAGTCTAAAAAACCCACCTTTGTTATCAGAGGTGGGTTTTTTGTAATAATACACAAAATAGCTTGGGTGACTGGTAAAAATAGCACAGTCCATCAATCAAAAATTAACTCTCCCTCGTGCATAATAGACGTATGAGGAGAATGTTATGAGTGTCTATTTTAATAATATGAATACAAATGACCCATTGCCTGAAGTGATTGAGGGCGAGGTGAACGTTGAATTCAGCCTGTCTGATTTAAACGATATGGGACCCCTACATAATTTGCTGCATGATGACAGTATCAACGACATTCTTATCAATGGCCCAGAAAATGTTTACATTGAGAGGGCAGGTATTTTAGAGCGCACCGCCATTCGTTTTAGTTCGGATGATGAAGTTCGTGCGCTGGCAGAAAAAATTGTGGCAGCGGTGGGGCGTGAAATTCCTACGCATCGCCCATTGGTGGATGCACGTTTACTCGATGGTTCCCGCGTGAATATCATCGCTCCACCATTGGCTGTTGATGGCACTGTCATCTCTATTCGTAAATTCCCTAAACAAAAAATCACGATAGACGTGATGCAAGAGCAAAAAAATATTTCCATGAATGTGGCAGAGTTTTTAAAAGCCTGCGCTAAATCTCGTGTGAATATTATTATTTCAGGTGGAACGGGCTCCGGTAAGACCACTCTGCTTAATGCTATTTCGCAATATATCGACCACCGCGAGCGGATTGTAACAATCGAGGAGGCAGCGGAGTTACAACTACAACAACCACATGTGGTGCGGTTGGAAACATTGCCTGCGAGTAAGCGTGAGAATACGGAAGAAGTCTCCATTCGTGATTTAGTGCGTAACGCGTTACGTATGCGCCCTGATCGCATTATTGTGGGTGAGGTCCGTGGGCCAGAGGCATTTGATATGATGCAGGCGATGAATACGGGGCATGAAGGATCGCTTGCCACTATCCACGCTAACCACCCGCGCGATGCACTTTCGCGTATGGAAAATATGTTGAGCATGGCTAACCTGCATATTCCAGCTAAGGCGCTTCGCTTTCAGATGGCCGCCTCATTACACTTAATTATACAAGTCAGCCGTATGCGTGATGGTCATCGTCGTATTACCCATATTTCAGAAATTGTTGGAATGGAAGGCGATGTGATTACCATGCACGATCTCTTTAATTTTGTGCCCAAAGGAGAGGACGATAAAGGCATGCTAACGGGTAATTTTGTTTGGAGTGGCATCATGCCACGCTTTGTGCGCCGCGTAGCTTATTATGGTGAAAAAGAACGTTTGGAAAAGGCGTTAGGCGTGCCAATTCCTTTGAAATAGAAAGTGTGTTATATGCAACAGAAACAGATTAAAGCCGCTGAAAATAAAACTTTTTCGAATTTTTCTGCCTTTTTAGCAGCGCGTAAAGAAAATGTTAATCTTTGGTGTGCTAGTCACAATGCAATTACTCACGAAAGCCAACTCTCAGGCCAAGCGAAATCATAATGAAAAAAATATTGATTGTTGAAGATAACGACCTGAATCTCAAACTTTTCCGTGATTTGCTTGAGGCGCACGGCTATGAGACATTTGAAACAAAAGACGGCTTGTCCGCGGTTTCGATGGTGAAGGCGTTGCGCCCAGATCTCATTTTGATGGATATACAGTTGCCAGAAATTTCTGGCTTGGATGTCACAAAAAAAATCAAAGCAGATCCTGATATTTCAGATATTCCCATTATTGCTGTCACTGCTTTTGCGATGAAGGATGACGAGGAAAAAATATTGCGTGCGGGCTGTCAGGCCTATATCTCTAAACCCATATCGATTTCGCATTTTATGCAGACAATTGATAGATATTTACGTATGGCAGAGGTTGGCGCTTAATCATGACTGCATTAATTTTAGTAGTGGATGACGTTCCAGCGAACGTGAAGTTGTTGGAAGCTAAGCTAAACAATGAATATTATGATGTGGTGACCGCTAAGGACGGTTTTGAAGCCTTGGCGGTGATGAAAGAACGTCATCCCGATCTCGTGCTTTTGGACGTGATGATGCCAGGGATGGACGGGTTCGAGACCTGCAAAAAAATTAAAGAAGACGAGTCAATGTCTCACACGCCTGTGGTGATGGTGACGGCGTTGACGGATGTACAAGACCGCATTCGCGGTTTGGATGCGGGCGCCGACGACTTTCTCACAAAACCTATCAATGACACAGCATTATTTGCGCGTGTGAAGTCTCTCATTCGCATGAAAGGCTTGCTCGACGAGTTGCGCTTGCGTGACAAAACCGGCAGTCAAATGGGTATTTTGGATGAAGGTCAGAACAGCTTTACGTCTGACGTTTCTGGCGCCCGTATTTTAGTGGTAGACGATGATAGCGTACAGCTGAAACGTTTGGCGCAAGTGCTTGGTGCGCATTATCAAGTGGAAGCAGTCGACCAGCCAGAATCGGCACAGAATATTGCCGAGGCAAATGACTTTGATTTGGTGATTGTCAGCACGATGATGACGGATATGGATGGTTTGCGCTTAGCGTCGCATCTGAAAAGCCATGAGAATTTGCGCCATGTGCCCATTATCATGATTGTGGATGAAGATGATGAGCGCGCCTTGCTTAAAGGTTTAGAGATGGGCTTGAATGATTATCTGGTGACGCCGGTTGACCATAATGAAATGTTGGCACGTGTGAAAACACAAATTCGTCGCAAGCGTTTTCAAGAAGCGCTGAAGTCAAATTACAAACAAAGCATCTCGATGGCGATTACTGACGGGCTAACAGGCTTGTATAACCGCCATTACCTCAATACCCACTTAAACAACATGGTGCGTGAGTCGCTGGCGAAAAATAAACCACTTTCGCTTTTGATTATGGATATGGATCATTTCAAACAAGTGAATGATACCTATGGCCATGATGTAGGGGATCAAGTGTTGCAAGCGCTTTCCAAAGTGATTGTAAACGCCACCCGTGGTTCTGATTTGGTGGCACGTTTTGGTGGGGAAGAGTTCGTAGTGTTGATGCCAGAAACCGATTTCAAGCCAGCGCTGGATGCTGCAGAACGTATTCGCCGTACGGTTGAAAAAACGCCATTTGTGGTGACCCATGAAGTCGGTCAAATCCTGAAAACTATCAGTATTGGTGCGTCGACGCTTAATCACATGGGTGATTCAGGCGAGGCTTTGCTCAAACGTGCAGACACGGCGCTTTATCAAGCGAAAAATGGTGGCCGCAATAAGGTTGTTGCTGCCGAAAACGTTTAGTTTTTCTACTTCTGATATTCGAATATTAAAAAGCAAGAAATGCTTATATTTCTTATGCTTTAGCCCTATTTTTAATGCCATCAATCCAAAACAAAAAGGGGAGCGTGAAGCTCCCCTTTCGGTGACTGCCAGAGGCAACGTAGTGTCCTATGACGCCGCGTTGTCTGGTTTGCGAGCAAGAGCTTCGGCCCCCACTTTTTTGATAGGCGCACGACCTTTGGATGCACGTTTGACCTGCACCATAGAGGCGAAATAACCATTTCGCACTTCTTCGCCAAGTTCCTCGGCCACTGATTCCATGTGTGGATTGGTGAGCTTTGGCAGAGCTGGTTTGTCCGATTTTGCTTTGGGTTTATACACGTTTTCTTTGTAGTCGATGTAGAAACCACCTTTTTCCGCAGCTTTAATTTCCAGCACCCATTTTTTCACTGGGTTGTCGCCTTCATGTTCTGGCTTGCTATAAATCATGATAAACAAACGTGCGCGCCCCGGAATCGAAGTGTTCGGGAATTGCTCATGCATTTGTTTCAGCGAGAGTTCGGCTGCTTCAAGGGTATTGAAGATATGCTTTTCCTCTTTGCGGATATTACGCAAAATAGGATGGCCCCAATCAGGATGCTGTTGTTTCGGGCGTTTGCGCTGAGGATGGACTTTCACCGCCACATCTTCTTTAATCGCATACAGTGTAAAGCGTTTTTCAACTTCACGCACGCCAATCAGTGCATAGTTGCCTTTTGCACCCTGGATTTTCTGTTTTTTGCTAATCGAATATCCTTTAATCCACAGGCGCACATACGGGCCATCGGGCAGGTCATCGGCAGGTTGTTCTTTGGAAACAATAAAGTTTTCCTTGAGCGATTTTAAACGTCCCAAAGCAATGTCTTTGTCTTCAAAGCGGAAAAGCTCGTGTACAATGGCCTGCAGGGTTGGATGCAGCATCGTTGCGATCTTTTTCTTCTTTTGCTTTTTAGGGGTGACGTTTTTTAGAATCGTTGCGCTGGCAGCAGGAGCTGTAGCAAATTCTGCGCCTTCCAGTGCAGAGATGGGGGTAAGCGAAACGCTTGAAGTGATGTCCATAGTTTAGTTCCTCACGTTAGACAATTAATGTCAGTAGACTGTTTGTTGAGCATAGCAGTCAGGAAATGGCGCAATGCCGTTTCACCTCTTATTTATACCCCACTAATTCCCAAAGAAGTGTTAAGATACTGTGACATTTTGAGCGCAAAAAGCCCCTTAAAATGCAGAAAAATGAAAAATCTTCATGAAACTGTCACACGCAAATGGCTAGGCGTCTGATATGTTGAAACCTGTATTTGCTTTATTTAAGCTATAGAAAGCGTTGCCGACCCGCACGACTTCCTCAATTTTTTATTCAACTAAAACTTAAAAGATTTTAAACGGGTATCCGCCCAACTTTAAAACAATGAAAAAAATATTTTTTTTAATTGTCGTGTGCCTTGTGTGGGCGTGCGGCAAAAAAAATCAAGTGGCCCCACTGCCAGAAAATGTGGCGGCTATTAAAAATGTAATGAATGCCAATTTTGGCAATCGTTATAATCCCGCTATAATGCGGCGTGATTTTGCAATCACACCGCAAGATGTGGCCGAAATTAAAAGGATGTTGACGGAAAAGGAAACATTCCCGCCCCAGAAACTAAAGTGGTTTTTGGGTGGAGGATATATGATGTCAATTGACGAAATGTACGGTTTGATTTTATACCAAACTGGTCCAGTGGCCATCAATGGCATCGCTCATGAGTCCAGCTGGACTCTTGAGAAAACAGAAAAACCAAACCAAAGGCTGGTTTGGGCGATTGTATGGGTCAAAGAATAAGCGTGCTCGGGTCGGCACGCT
>JAIXRX010000171.1 GCA_027485005.1 Alphaproteobacteria bacterium | reverse complement strand
GAATGGCTTGAAAAATAGTTGCGAATACCTCGCAAAAAAGCGCCTTCTTGTCACGAAACCGTAACGTTCATGAGTTATATTCCGTGCCATGCAGGAATTTGTACCACCTAACACGCCTCCGCTTTGGACACATCATCTGGCCTCCCAGATGGTGCCCTCTGGCGTGGTGTCGCCCATGATTACTTCGGTGATTCAAGAGGCGGAAGCGGGTGATACATGGCGTGTGAAGATGGTAGCGGATAAAGATGCTGAAAGTCATTCAATGGCGGCCTTGCCCGAGTTTCTTAGAGCGCATGGATATACTCGCCAATATGTCGATTATAAAGACGGCCAGCACATGCTGGTAGTCGAGCGTTTGCCAAAAGCACAAGCGCAAGAGCTGGTAGAAACACTCAAGCAGGAAGGTTGGTTAAGTGAAAAAACCAATCGTACGATTGACCAACACAATGCCCCATCCTTCAAAGATAGCTTGCGTCGTGATAGCTTAAAATGGTCAGGTCGGTTTGCGTTTCTTGGGAGTGCGGCGGTGGCGGCCGCTGGCCTTGCACAAAAAGACCAGAGCCGAGTTAATACAGGCCTAACATTAATGGCAGCAGACAGCGTCGTGGCGCTCTATGGCAATGGCAAAGGGCATATTAATTTTGACCGTATGTTTCATGACATGCACAAACATTTTGCGCAAAATGGTGTTGATCTACCAGACATTGCTACGCCAGAAGCACGCAAAAATGCGATTGGTCAATTGCAGGGTTTTATTAAAAGCCACGCGATTGATTTAAACTATGGCCTTGGGATGCTTAGCGGGATTGGTCATATTAAATCAGGTATTGCTGATTTTCAGCGTTCTAGTGCAGGTATCAGCCGAATAACCAAAGGTGTGCTTGGGGCGGGTGGTTCCGCAGCCGTGATTTTCATTCCCGAAGACAAAGAGCGCAAAAAACACCTAAAAAGCCTTGATCATTACCTGCATCATCCATCTGAAATCGGTCAGGGGATAAAGGATTTATTCTTGTCCTCTCCCATTAAATTCAAAGGGATTATCAGCACTATTTATAGCGCTCTTTATTTTACCGACACGCTGGAAGAACGCTCAAAAATTAAATTATGGGCAAGCCAGCAAGGTGGTGAATATCACGGGAAGAACATGGCCACGCTGAAAACAGAGCTGGCCGCAGCGGTGGAAAGTGATGCGCTGAAAGCCATGGAAAAAGGCGCGATAGAGCAAGCCAGCCATTTGCGCCAAGGCATTGAGGAATTAGAGCGCAGGGAAAATATCGCCAAAACATTCTGGGGTGGCAAAGTGTCGCCATACCTTTCGGCGCTTACTGGCTTAAGTTACATTGCAGCATCGCTGCTATCGGCCGCGTCTTCCAAAAGCCGTGACAAATCATTTGAGACTGCCGACGAATACGAAAAAATGTATGCCATGGCCGCACAAACCATTTTGGGCGCACCTGCTGCCTCGCGCGAAGATATGTTGCAGCAAGTTGCGCATTATCTGGCCATGAATAAAGACGTAAAAGATGGCGATATTAGTGCGCCACAGATTATCGAAGAAGTGAAACAACGCATCAATACCCTCTCTGACAGCCCCTGGCTGGCGGCTCCTTCACTTTCTCATCCAACCCGAACCATTTCATAAGAAACCAACCATAAGAAAGCGGATAACACATGTTAGGTACGAGCCCGAAACTCAAAAAATACAGCAACAATACAGTGAACGGTGCTACCGCCGAAGAGCTGGTTGAAAAGGTGTTTGGCAAAGAGGGGCTATATCAAAAAATTGAGCATCGCTGGGAGGCCTACAAAGCCCACCAAGCATGGGATAATGCGTTCCACAGCCAGTCATCACGCGGACAAGAGCCAACCTTTGTGGATGAAGAAACAGGCGAGAAAGTACTGGGCGATCGCGCGCTTGATCCCTGTGATATCGTGAATGAAACGCTTTCTAATCTCGTAGGATTGTGCATTGAGCAATATAAAGAAGGGGTGGTGAAAGACTTTTTCAAAATCGTCAAAGCAAACCCAAATTACGCTCAAAAACTCAAAGAAATTCCCCTGATTAGTGCGTACTCTGAAGGTGAGATGGAAAAATACTATGCACAAAAAGCGCTCGACCGTTTTGAAGAAGCAAGCCAGACTGGCCATGATTTAGTCAAAGAAATCAAACAAAAAGCAGAAGACCGCCTGATTGCTTATTTTGAAGAGCGCGGCGACGCTGTTCATCTGGAATATAATGAAAAAGAAAAACGCGACATGGTGGTGGCGGATTTTTTAGATAACACAGCATTACAGGAAGAAATTAAAACCGCTCGCAAACTTTATTTGCTGGACGAAACTATTCAGCCATTCCCCTACACGCATAATTACGAGCATTTGGCTTACGGCGAAAAACATTTGCTAGAAAATCCTGTGGGACATGGCAATTTCCCGAAAGCATTGCTGAAAACCGCGCAGGCTACCCGCCTTCCAGCAAATGACCCTGAAGGCACAAGCCCAGAAGCCACTGCCATTAAACAGAAAAACCCAGATTTATTTGGTATTGAAAATATCAAAAACAAATATATGACCTTTGTGGGGAGTGGTGCTTTGCCACTCACTGGTTTTGTGCATCAAGCCGTTACAGGGTGCAAAATTAATCTGGTGGATGTTGATCCGAAAGCGGTAGAGCTTTCGCAAAAACTGCGTAATCAATTGGTGACCGTGGGTGCGCTAGAAAAAGATGCAGTACAGATTTATATCGAGCATGGTAATCAGGTTTATTATGGTGGTCCGCGTGTTGATGATGACCGTGTGGAGCATCGCGGTGAACGCTTCCGTCTGGCCCACCCACACTATAGTTTTGAAAATAACAAATGGCACAGCCGCAAAGATGAGGACGTCCTCTATCTGCCTACCGATGTACTTTATATTGCAAGCCTCATTCCCAATAATATCAAGAAAAGCATGATTCGGAACTTAGAAGAAAACACTTTGGATTCTGTGCCAGTGACGGTGGTGCGTTCCGCGCGTGGGCTTTCAGGAATGCTCTACGAACCCATTCATGATTCTGACAAAGATTTGGTGGGGGCAAGCGCACTCTATCATGACTATGGCAATATAGCGCCCCAGCGCCACACGGTGTCATACATCAACCCACACACTGCAGTAGCAGAAGACTATATCAACCCTGTCTGCGTGAGTGCCATTGTGAGCGATGACAACGTCAACACCGCTCATATTTACTATCGCAAACAGTTGCCGGTGGTGAATGCAGACGTGGTGTTTTTACCGGGGTCAGGCGTGGCCAACCAACTCGAGAAAGACTTGGCCGAAGAAGGCAAGCAAGTGGATTACTCTTTCCTCTACCGCCACGGCCCCAAAGTGCTTCAACAGATGAAGCAAGAGATGGAGCGCTTTGCCAAAGATAATGGTTTACAGGTAGATACAAGTTTCTTGAATAAGAGGAATCTGGATACTGCTGAAACCCATGAGCAACTCATAGACACTTACCGCCAAATGGTGAAGGCATATGGAGAAACATGCCAACAAATTGGGATGAAACGCTAGCCATTTGCATGATGCTAAAAGCACACGGTCTTGACTATTCGTTGACGCTACATGCGGCTTCAGGAGAGCGACTCGTTGGGTTTGATAATGCGCATCCAGTGCCAAAAGCTAAGTGTGTGGCGAACGACCATACTCACTATTACAAAGCAGTAAAACCTTATGAATATAAGGATGCAGAAACACTGCTCAAAGATTTTTGGAAAAAAGTCGACCGAGTTTTAAAGGAAAGAGGTGTCTTATGAAAAAGACTTTACGTATTGGGATTGCTAATTACGAAGACATGAAAGCGCGCACACTGGCGATTGCCAAGGGTGAATATAAATTCTCGAAAGATGAGCCCAAAGTATGGTTCACGAGTATTGAAAGTTTTGCCAAGGTACTTTCAGAGAAGAACCGTATGCTCTTAGAGGTGATTGCAGAAGCGGAAGATTTAACGCTGACAGAGCTGGCGGTGAAAACGGGGAGAGAGAAATCGAATCTTTCTCGTACGCTTAAGACCATGGAGCGCTACGGCTTAGTGGATCTTGAACGCAAGAATGGCAATGTGATACCTCATGTTGGGTATTCAAAGATCTCGGTCGATATGCCATTGATTGCGATGAATTAATATAATGTCGGTTAAGCGGCAATTGAAGAGATGATGAAAACATTGTCTTTAGTCTTTTAGCTATAACTTAAGATAAGATTGCTTTTTTTAAACTTGATTGTATGGCTACCCACCGAACAAGAACGATACGAGGTTATGGTGTCACATAGCTCTACAGCAAACTATTATTGTGCCTATTATTCTGTAGCTTACTTTGTTTTTCGTCGAGAGCATACTAGCGGCGTTAGTGAGCCCATTATGGAAGTAGAAAGAATGGAAATAGGCAATGCCATATCGGAGTGGTTAGGAAAGAACCAATTTATTGGCTGTATGATGGCGCGCTATCATAATGATAACTAAGTTATAATATTAACTAATTCCTTCATGAAATATCATGCCGTTAAAGGTTGCCATTCGGTTGTATTTTATATAAAGTTCTCGGCAGGGTTGCGTTTAATCTAATGCACAGGAATATATGTCCTCACCGAGTTACGATTTTGGTCTGAAATTAAAAGAGGCGCGTCAGTTGCGTTCGCTTAGTCAACGTGATGTCGGCAAGGTTCTTGGTGTAAGCTTTCAACAAGTGCAGAAATATGAAAACGGAGTCAATCGCATCAGCCTTGAGTCCATTCTCAGCTTAAAAGAAAAGCTGGGCATCAATTTACTTGATGCCTCCTTATTTGTTAATCCTCAAGCGTATGAATCAGATGTGCAGCCTCCAATTGAGCGCCTAGAGTATGACCTACTTAGTAGTTTTCGAGGTATCAAAAATCCTGACCTTCAGCGCAAGGTATTATTGCTTGTACAGGCAATGACAAGAGAAGAGTAAAAGGAGGAGGGGCTAT